>CAKZNA010000198.1 GCA_937129355.1 uncultured Sphingomonadales bacterium
TCAAGTTGGCTTCTCTCCTTTTATCCCTGGTGTTAGTGATCGACTGTGTAATGAAGTTAACTTGGTATCATTTGGTGATTCAAATGTATTTGGTTCAAGCTTGAGTCGTCAGTTTGCTAGTTTACCTGGTGAAAATGGCTGGGCACGCCTGAACTTTAGTAATGGCGCCTTACCTTCAATTGGCTTCAGAATGGAATCACGTACTAATGATAAAAATCCTGGCCGTAGCTATGGTTTTGCAAATGATCATGAAAAAGCTGCCGGCAGTGATCGATCATTGCCAAGGCTCGCTCTGCCTCCTGCGCATAGGCTGGCGAAGGAGAGCCGTTCACCTGCACATATTTAAGAACGGCTCCGTAAAAACTGTTCGATGCTTTGTGATCGCCGGCTTCAAAACGGTGGTCTGCTTTTGCAAGCAAAGCTTCAATGTCAAAGTGATTTTCCGCGAGACGCGTATCTGCATCTTGCTCGCTAATTCCTGGGGTTTGAACGGTCGGATCGGTCATTTAATAAAGTAGATATTTGCGCCGTGCTCCGCGCCATGCGGCTTCATCGACCACAGCAAGGTCATCAAGGTCAGAAGGCATCGCTGCGTCATCATCCACCCATTCACGGAGCAGCGGTGATCCGTTAATCACATCAATGGCCAGCACATCATTGGTATATTCATATTTAAAATCTTTACCGCGCCATAGGTCATAGTCAGGATAAAGCCGCCGGATTGCCTTGAACGCAAGCGCCTGTATGCGCCATGGTTTGAAGGTCCTGTGATCATAGCCCAGACCCTCGGCATGTATTTGAATGCCGTTACAGAGTTTCCCGACATGCTTGTGGAATGTCGTTTCAAACCAACATTCGCGCAAGACGCACCCTTCCATCCATTCCGGTGCTAGCGATCGCATTTCGGCCAGAATGGCCTTCGCATCGACATCCGGCGCTCCGAATAGATATTCAAGCGGCCGTGTCGTTCCCCTACCCTCGCTGAGCGTTGCACCTTCGAGCATTACTGTTCCGGCATAGGCCCGCGCCATATTAACGTTGGCAGCATTCGGGCTGGGGTTGATCCAGACACGATCTTCGGGCCAGCCAAAGCCGGGGCCATCGGGCTTGTAACCTTCCATTTGAACGACGTGATAATCGACATCGAGATTATAGTGGTCGATAAACCAATGCCCCATTTCTCCCAGTGTCAGCCCGTGACGCATGGGCATTGGTCCTGCCCCGACGAAGCTCTCAAAGCCTTCGCGCAATGTCAGTCCTTCGACCGGGCGCCCCGCCGGATTAGGGCGATCCAACACCCAAACTGATTTGCCGTGCTTAGCGGATTCCTCAAGCACGTAGAGTAGCGTCGTGATGAAGGTATAAATCCGGCAACCCAAATCCTGCATATCAATGAGGATAGTATCGAATGTGCCCATCATCTGCCCAGAAGGGCGGCGTACTTCTCCATAGAGGCTGAAAATCGGGATATTGTAGACCGGATCGGTATAATCCGGGCTTTCCACCATATTATCCTGCTTGTCGCCCTTCAGGCCATGTTGTGGGCCAAAAGCAGCAGTGACGTTAATATCATCAAGCGCAGCCAAAGCATCAAGACTGTGCTCAAGGTTTTCCGTGACGGAGGCAGGATGCGCCAATAGTGCCACACGCCTACCTTTAAGCGGCGCCCGCAGAGCAGCGTCTTCGATTAATCTCTCAACACCAAATTTCATGGAATTACCGGTGCCGCGAGATTGAACGCAAAGCAAGCCTCATGATGAAAATCTGGCTTGCCCGGCGGATGAGCAAGTGCCCAATATGACTTGGTATCTCCTTTTTCTTCGATGATAGCGGCTATCCCCATATCCAGCGCCTCACCAGAAAATTGCGAAGGTAACTGCATGGTCACCTCCAGCGCTATATGACTGTCGCTTCCGTCCAGATAGATTTCGGGGTTCTCAACCAGCCTTTGATTGCGCATCCCGCCGCGATATTTTTCGAAGCTGTAAGCTGCCCATTTCCGTGCAGTGGAAAAATTCAACTCCAGATATCCCATCTCCCCGGGCTTCTTCAAAAACACCTCGAAACAAGTAGTTTCCCAAAGTCGGTCAGCACGCCCTATTTTCTCCTGCGGCTCGTCAAGCGTGAGAAGTGATGGTTCGCAATCCACATGATATCGCAACCACATCTGGCCTTCATGGCTGACTGAAAAGCCAACTTTAAATCCATCCACGCTGTGATTTACTCCGTCAGGATGCGGTACGAGCCGTAGTATATTGTCCAAACTCTCATCCTCATGTAGGCGGCAGCATATGACCGACTATAAATCCGATCTCATGCGCCTATTGCAGGAACGCGGCCATATTTACCAGACCACCGATGCGGACGGGCTGGATGCTCTTGCGCAAAAGGAATCTATCCCGGCCTATATCGGGTTTGATTGCACCGGGCCGTCTCTGCATGTTGGCAGTCTGGTTCAGATCATGACCCTGCGGCGTTTGCAGAAGACGGGCCATAAACCGATTGTTATCATGGGCGGCGGAACCACCAAAATCGGCGACCCTTCGGACAAAACCGAAGCACGCCCGATGCTGGATGATGCGACGATCGAGAGCAACAAGCAGTCAATCTTGCGTATCTTTGAACGTTTTCTGGTTTTTGGCGATGGGCCGACCGATGCGGTCATGATCGATAATGCGGATTGGCTCGATGATCTTGGCTATATTCCTTTCTTGCGTGATGCAGGTCGCCATTTCTCTATTAATCGTATGCTGACACTGGATTCAGTCAAACAGAGATTGGAACGCGAACAGTCGCTCTCCTTTCTTGAATTCAACTATATGATCCTTCAGGCCTATGACTTTCTGGAACTATACCGCCGGAATGGATGCCGCCTGCAATGCGGCGGCAGCGAACAATGGTCGAATATCGTCAATGGCATCGATCTCGCCCGCCGGATGGAGGGTGCGGAACTATTTGGCATCACTAGCCCGCTTGTCACAACAGCCGATGGCGCAAAGATGGGCAAGACCGTCAATGGCGCGGTGTGGCTGCATGAAGAATTTCTGCCAGCCTATGACTATTGGCAATTTTGGCGCAATACCGATGACCGCGATGTAGGAAAATTCCTTCGCCTGTTCACAGAATTGTCGATGGAAGAAATTACGAGGTTGGAAAACCTGGAAGGGTCCCAGATAAATTCCGCTAAAGAAGTTCTTGCCAATGAAGCGACGACTATGTGCCATGGCGCAGATGCGGCCAAACAAGCCGCAGAGACCGCACGCAAGACCTTTGCTGAAGGAAGCGGCGGGGGTGATTTGCCGAGTCACGTCGTGGAAGGCAGCGAAATTTCGGTTGTCGATGGCCTGCTTGCCCTCGGTTTTGTGCAATCAAAAAAAGAAGCACGGCGTTTGATCGCTGGCGGAGGTGCACGAATTGATGGTGAGCAAGTCGTAAGAGAAGATGCAATTATTTCAGCACCATCGGGAGAAATCAAACTGTCCTCCGGCAAAAAGAAGCACGGACTGCTAAGCTTTAATTAGCCCAGAAAACCGTCATTTATTTGCGGTAGTTTACATTATATTTTCTTTTTCCTGACATTGACGACACTTCAAACAGGGAAAAGAAGGGTCGTATATGGGACAGGCAAGCCCCCAACAGGATTTAGATTTACGTCGTGCGGCGCGCCACCGTGCGGATCATACTGCAATTGCGGAAAGCAAGACACATGGCGATAAGAAAATACACATCATAAATGTTTCTGCTCATGGGTTCATGATTGATGACAATAGCGTATTTGAACGCGGCGAGCGGATTGAACTTCGGTTGCCCGCCGTTGGCCGAATAGAGGCACATTTGATCTGGGGTGTTCAGGAACGTGCTGGATTCCAGTTCGAGCGCGTCGTGCGCCTTCCGGACTTTCTCGCGCTGTTAGAAGAAATAAGCCCGCGCTTACGTAAAAGCTAACCACTTCTAAGCGTTGCCACTCCAGCATCACGCTCAAAAAGATATAACGCAATACGAGCGGCCTCTCCCCGCGACCCAGTCAGGCCGCCGTCGCGTTCCAAAAGCAGCTTTGCATCATCGGCCGCCATGCCGATCATTTCGCGCACCTGTTCATCAGACGCGATATTAAACGGGCTTTCACCCGATTGCCGCACGCCCAGCATTTCGCCGGCACCGCGCAATTTCAAATCTTCTTCGGCGATCCGGAACCCGTCATTGGTTTCGCGCATCAGGGCTAGCCGCGCTTTTGCTGTTTCGCCAATCTGCGCGCTACGCACCAAGACGCAGCGTGATTTTTCCGCGCCCCGCCCGACACGGCCGCGAAGCTGATGCAATTGCGCAAGCCCGAACCGGTCTGCGGCCTCTACGATCATCAGGCTGGCATTGGGTACGTCCACGCCGACTTCTATCACTGTTGTTGCCACCAGAAGCTGCGTCTTGCCGCTTGCAAATGCCTCCATCACCGCATCTTTTTCCGGCCCCTTCATGCGGCCATGAACAACGGCAACCTTATCGCCAAAGCGCAATTTTAGCTGCGCCGCGCGCTGTTCGGCAGCCGCTAGATCGCTATTCGCGCTTTCCTCAACCAACGGGCAAACCCAGAAAGCCTGCTTCCCATCCGCCAGATGGCGCCCGACACCTTCGACCAAGCTGACGAGTTTTTCTTCTGACATGACCAGCGTTTCAACCGGCGTTCGCCCGGGTGGCAACTCATCCAGCTGCGATGCATCCATATCGCCATAGCTCGCCAGCGCCAAACTTCGCGGGATGGGTGTAGCGGTCATCACCAGCAGATGCGGCACACCCCTGCCCTTGCCCGACAGCATAAGCCGTTGAGAGACGCCAAAACGATGTTGCTCGTCAATCACAGCGACTGCGAGATTCTTATACTCCACGGCCTCTTGAAAAATGGCATGGGTGCCAACGAGAATATGAATTGAACCATCGGCCAGCCCCATGAGCGTTGATTCACGGATTTTGCCTTTGTCTCGCCCGGTCAAAATCGCAACATTCACAGGCAATCCCGAAAGCAATTCCTGAAGTGAAGCAAAATGCTGACGCGCCAATATCTCAGTAGGAGCGAGAAATGCGCCCTGCATTCCTGCCTCCACTGCGCGCAGCAAGGTTACGAGCGCGACTACGGTCTTTCCCGAGCCCACATCACCTTGCAACAAACGCAGCATCGGGCGCGATTGGACCAGATCGCCCTCAATCTCTGAAACCGTCCGCTTTTGAGCGCCTGTCATTTCGAACGGCAATTTCAATTTGCCAACCAAACTTTCGTCACCCTGTACGGCAACACCTTTCCGGCGGTCCATTTCCTTGCGGACCAGTTGTAGCGCCAGCTGGTTGGAAAATATCTCGTCATAGGCAAGCCGGTCATGCAGGCCCTCATCATCCTTTTGGTGAATGCTGGCTAACGCCCGCGACCATGAAGACCAAGCTGCCTTTGAAAGCACCGACGGTTCGGCCCATTCGGGAAGTTCAGGCAGCTTTTGAAGGCTATCACTGATTAGTTGACCCAATCGCTTGGAGGTAATGCCTTCAGACAGCGGATAGACCGGTTCGGCAAGCTGCGGCTGCGATTTGCTGTCGGGCTTGTCCATATGGTCGGGATGTACGATCTGCAGCTCATCGCCATATCGTTCCAGTTTTCCCGACACCACGCGTTCTTCCCCGACCGGAAGTTGTTTTCGGGCCCAACCGCCATTGCGCCCAAAAAAGGTAAGCGTTACATAATTGCCCTCTGCGTCAGAGCCGAAAATACGAAGAGGGCCGCGCCGATGCCCACTGCTCTTATGTTCGCCAATTACCAATTTGATGATGATATTTTGGCCAACATCAGCTTCATCCAGCAATGTGACCTGCTTGCGATAGGTCCAACCGGAGGGAAAATGATAGAGCAGATCCTTTATCCGTGCGATCTTTAACCGGTCTAGCGGCTTTGCAATGGCTGGCCCGATACCTTTCAGCGTGGTAATTTCGGCAAATAACGGATTGAGAATATCTGGTCGCATGGCTATCGCGCCTTATTCCCCATCCTGCCCCGCGCCACAAGCCAAGAGAAGAGATCAGTCCGAAATGCATGAATCTGCTGCCCACCGGAAATTGCACTATCGCGCACACCATCGCGGAACGCGGGAAGCCGATGCGATGATTGGCGGCTTCTTTGACAATTATGCCCATGGATGGTCACCCGCCGATATTGCCTGGTTCGAAGCCCTGCTTGAGCAACAGGATGTCGACATAATGGGGTGGGCGATGGGAACGATTGATGTGCCGGATGCCTTTGCTGGACCGATGATAGATGATTTGAAAAGGCTTGATTTTATTAGCCTTCCCGAAGGGCTTGAGAAGCAATAGCCGCCAACAATGCCAGAACTTTCCAAAATCATTTCGGCGCGCGAGCCGCTTACGCTTTCATCGGTGCCGACCGGCTTTACGCCGCTATTGATGGCCGATCTGGCGCGCGCGGCAAGCGGGCGGACGTTATTTATCGCGAGCGACGATTCTGCTATGCGGGCATTGGCCGATACGATTCCGTTTTTCGCGAAAGAGCTAGAAATTCTGCAGTTTCCCGCTTGGGACTGCCTACCCTATGATCGCGCATCGCCGTCAATGGCGATCACGTCACAGCGCATGTCCACGCTTCAAGCGCTGCAACAAGCCCCGAAGGGCAAGCAGCTAATTCTCACCACAATAGCGGCAGTTACGCAGCGGGTTATCACGCCCTTCCGGATAAGAGCCTGCGGAGAAAGGCTGAAAACCGGCCTGTCGATTAGCAGGGAGCGGCTTGCCGAATTGCTGCAATCAAACGGATATTTCCGGGTCGATACTACCGCAGAAGCCGGGGAATATGCAATCCGCGGCAGCATCGTCGATTTAATTCCTGCAGGCAGCGAACACGGCATCAGGCTGGATTTTTTCGGTGACGAGATAGAAACCATGCGCAGCTTCGATCCGGCCAATCAACGCACCATTGGCAATATCGATCATTTCGGCCTGCTGCCCGCCGTCGAGGCATTGATGGATGAGGAATCGATCCGGCGCTTTCGCGGCAATTACCGCGAGAGATTTGGCGCAACTGCAACCGGAGACCCGCTTTATCAGGCGGTTTCGGAAGGCCGCCGCCTTTCGGGCATGGATCATTGGCTTCCTATGCTCGAAGAGCGGCTTGTGCCGATTTTCGAACATCTGGGCGATGATCTGCTTGTATTGCGCGATTCCGGAAGCGATGCAGCGGCGCAGCAGCGCTTTGACGCCATTTCCGATTATTATGAGAACCGCAAACGAGTGGAAAGCAAGGAGCCGGGAAGTTACCGGCCAATTCCTCCGGAAATGCTCTATCTGGAACAGGCAGAACTGGAGCAGAAATTTTCAGATATGCCCGTTCATTTGCTTTCCCTATTTGAACAGCCCGAAAGCGCAAATATTATAGGTTTCGGTATTGGCGCAGCGCGTGATTTCACACCTGAACGCACGCAAAAAGCCAATATATATGAATCGATTGCGAGCCATCTTTCTGAAACGATCAAAAGCGGTAAGAAGCCGATAATCGCGAGTTATTCCGCTGGCGCGCGGGATAGGCTGAAAGACTTGCTCGCTGATCATGGCGCACCTACCCTAGTCGAACAAGATGGTTGGCAAGCGGCGCTGGGCACGGCCAACAAAAATGTCGCAATGGTCGTGCTTCCCCTCGATCACGGTTTCACAAACGATGAAATTACACTTCTTAGCGAACAGGACATGCTGGGTGACAGGTTGGTCCGGCGGCAGAAGAAGCGCAAAAGCGCTGATGCGTTTTTGGCGGAGTTACAGGCGTTATCGCTTGGCGACCTGATCGTTCATACCGAACATGGCATCGGGCGCTATGAAGGGCTAATCTCTGTCACCGTCGGTAAAAGCCCGCATGATTGCGTGGCGCTCACCTATGCGGGCGGCGACAAGCTGTTTGTCCCGGTTGAGAATATAGACGTTCTCTCGCGCTATGGTTCCGACAATGAAAATGCGCAGCTCGATAAACTAGGCGGTGAAGCATGGCAGCGGCGTAAATCGAAGCTTAAGGAACGCATTCGTGCGATTGCAGCGGATGGAATGGCCGTCGTTCTCATATCGACGGATCTGGACGAATTGATCGAGCTTGCCGACCGGATTGCCGTCATGGACCGCGGACGTATCTGCGGAACCGTCGACAACGATGTTGCCGATCCGCAAGGTGTGCGAAGCACTGTCGGTCGATTGATGGTTGGTGCTGATGTCCATGAGGCTGCTGCATGAGCGCCGTGGAGACATCGCAGGCTGTTGAAGGCAATCACGGTGAACCCGGCGCATCTCTGTGGCGCAACCCGGCGATCCTCATGTCGCTCGGTCCCATCATCGCAGCATGCGGTGGCTATGTGCCCATGATTTCCGGGCGTGGCTTGGGTCATACCGGCGGAACATTGGACAAGCTGGATTCCATCCCCGGCTATGTTTCTCAGCCAGATGAGGCGCTTTTCCGCAAAGTCACCAAAGAAGTTGGTTGCGCCATTATCGGTCAAACGGGAGATCTCGCCCCTGCCGACAAGCGGTTC
>CAKZNA010000199.1 GCA_937129355.1 uncultured Sphingomonadales bacterium
AGCAAAACCAGAAAATCGCGCTTGTCCTGCTTGGCGTGGTGATAGGCTGGGCCAGTAGTGTAGTGGCTTTTCATTTCGGAAGTTCGCAAGGGTCGAAAGACAAGACCGAATTGATGGCAACTCACCCAACCGGTGTTGAGGCTGATCCGGTGCATGTTGAGGAGATTGAACAATGACCGCAGCACTAGCCCTTCTGGGCAATAAATACGTCCAATATGGCCTTGCCGCTATCGGCCTGTTTCTAGCTCTATGGGCATGGGGCAATAGCCGATACAATGCGGGCGTTTCTGATACGGATGCACAGTGGGAAGCGGCCAGCGCGGCCCTGATAGCCCAGGCAGAGGAAGTTGACGCTGAATCTGACGAAAAATCACTGGACCGGAAAACCGAATATTCAAAGAAACTGAAAGCCGAAAAGGAATTGATCGATGAAGCACAGCGCAATGGCGATAGCGTATTTGACGCTCTTTTCCCTAGCAGCCTGCCAGCAGAGGGCAGTTGAGCATTTACCGCTTCCACCCGAACGGATGGTGTGCGCCGCAGCAGGCGACCGACCAGCAATCCCGGATGAGTATCAAATAGATTGGAATAGCGTTCAGACGGTCCCACAGGCGCGATCTGAGCATAATGCCTTTGTCCGGTCCATCCGAAGCCGTGAAGGCGTTATAGGCGGCTATCTGGTCGATATTGAGGGTAAGCTGTTTATCTGCTCTGACAACATGGAATGGATCAGGGATCGCGAGGCGGGGGTGGGTTAGGAGTATATAAAATATATCGGGTTTTTGGTGCTTCTTAGATACCGATGATCTATTGGACTAGGATGGTCTTTTGGCGGATCTTCGTCAGCGGTTACCGTCCCTGCTGAAACATTAAGGTTGGATTTAATCAATTGGAAGCCGCACTTAGCGCACCGAGCAACTCCCGAAACATATGCCATTGACTTGAGGCGCTCCACCAGTTCCGGCACGGGGGTTTTGTTTTGGTCGGGCTGGCGGAGGGCGGCGATAACATCAATGACCATCAACCATTCATCGTCTGCCAGCTTATCAAGGCCCGCATCCCCATGAAGCGGCAAGCGCCGGCATATCTGCAATGCCTCTTGTCGGTCTATCGCCGATAGCAAAATCCCCTCTTCTTGCAATGCTAAGATGCAAGCCTTGGCTCCATCACGGCCATTCCAATCCATGTCAAAACTGTCTTCAATTGCGTCTGAAAGTATATCAGCCAATTCGCTGCTTGTGTTTTCATCGGTCATTTTTGGCTCCTATGCGGGTGAGGGTGTGAAACAAGTTCGCGAATGGCATTGAAAATTCTCACAGAATAGTGAGTGGGATTGTCCGGGCCATTTCCATTCAAACACAGCGTAGGCTTTACCTTGTGTTTTTTCAGCGTTGTCTCGATCATGCTATCCGTCAACTCGTCTTGTGCTGGCATCTCCCCCACAAACTTCCGCCAGGCGCGATCCACCATCTCCCCGCGAGATAGTTCATGCGGCCCGTTGGCATCTTCGGCCAGTTCCCATAGGGCTTGCCAGATTGGGTCGGTGTTGCGGTTTGTGGGGGCCTCGGCTGGGTTCTCCCTGCCCTTATCCCCGTTATCCTCTCGGAAGGCGTCTGCGAATTTCGCTGTGGCTACCCAATGCTTTCTAGACGCATTTGTCAGTTCTGCCCACGAGGGAAAGCGGTTGCAGTGAATGGCGGGATGGTTAGATATATGTGCTGAATACAGAGATTGAGCCATCTTCTCCAGCTTCGATTGTTGGTCAGTCATTGGATTTCCTTGCTTTGAGGGCGAATATCATCATTGCTTTTTCTTTATCGGTTGCCGCTGTGTAGAGCGGGGCTGTGGCCATAGATACGCCGCTGAATGCGTGAATTTCATAGTTACCGGGCTTGCTGCCGTGGCAGAAATTGCCGATCCGCGCTCTTGTGTGATTGCGGTCATCTGGATCGCCTCTGTTGCCGTCATGCAGCGCGCAGGCAATTTCCGCATCCAACGCCCGATCCGGCCTATCTGCCGCCTCGA
>CAKZNA010000200.1 GCA_937129355.1 uncultured Sphingomonadales bacterium
CAAACCGTTTCGCCCACTTGCACTTCGCCGATCGGCCGCAACGGGGATACCGTTACGCCAGCTTGACCAACCACCGGTGACAACCGCTGTTTCGTTTCTTGCTCGGGCGACAGTTCTCCGGGATGGGACAAAATCCACTCGTGTCTGGCCGGAAAACCAAGAACAAGTTCTCGAGAATGCAAAGCGAATTCTCGAGCAGTTAAGAGCGGGCGGTTCCTTTGCCGCATATGCGCGGCAATTTTCGGAATCCTCAACGGGCGTTGGCGGCGGTAAACTTGGTTGGTTGTTTGGCGAGCAACTTCCGCCAACCATGGCTAAGGCGCTCGAAAACATGCAACAAGGCGAAGTTGTCGTCGTTCCGACACCCGGGGGGCTGTCTCTCCTTGCCCTCCTCGACAAGCGTCAGGTGGCGATGGCCAATCCGCGTGAGGCTGCCTTGAGTTTGAAGCAGATTGCTATCAATTTCCCCGCTGGTACGACCGAAGCGGCTGCTCTACCTAAGGTAAAAAGCTTTCAAGAAAATTCCGCCAAAATAAGCGGCTGCGGATCTGCCGACGCAATGGCGCAGAAACTGGGCGCAGATGTTGTAAACCGCGACAATATCAAGATAAAAGATCTGCCCCTTCCCTTGCAAGAGGTGATGTTGCAATTGCAAGTTGGTCAAGCAACACCGCCCTATGGTTCTTTGAGCGAAGGTGTGCGGATATTCGTACTTTGCGGCCGGGATGAACCAAAAGTGGCCGCGGTGAATGCGGATGAAATCGAAAACGGGCTCACCGAAAAACGTGTAGGTAAGAGAGCGCAGCTTTATCTTCGCGATCTTCGCCGCGATGCGATTATCGAATATAATTGATGGTTTGCGCTGTGCCAGGCGCACCGATAGCCGTTTCAGTGGGCGATCCAGCTGGCATTGGCCCGGAAATTATCGGCAAAGCATGGGACCAGCGCAGAGATCAAAAGCTGCAACCCTTTTTTGCTATCGGCGATGCAAACAACTTTGGCGCCCATTGGTCGGGTCCGATAACCAGAATAGAACAACCATCAGACGCCGCCAATGCGTTTGATAACGCTCTGCCAGTCTTGCACCTGACGGATTGCAATAAAATCATACCGGGTCAACCAAGCGAAGATGGTGCAAAATGCGCTTTTCAGGCGCTTGAAATGGCCGTCGGCCTTGCTCGTAATGCCAATGCATCTGCCGTGGTCACCGGCCCCGTTTCAAAGGCGCAGTTATTTCAGGCTGGTTTTCGACATCCGGGGCAAACTGAATTTGTTGCCGAACGGTGTGGTATTGCGCAAAACAATGCGACTATGATGCTGGCGGCTCCCGACCTGCGCGTCGTCCCCATGACAACCCATATCGCCCTAGCCGATGTTCCTGCGGCGCTCACGGCCGGGCTGGTGGAAGATCGCATACGATCAGTGCATCTGGGGCTAAAACGTAATTTCGGTATTGAAAACCCTCGCCTCGCCGTTGCTGGATTGAACCCGCATGCAGGCGAAGGCGGCGCATTTGGCAGGGAAGATATCGAAATAATGGCCCCCGCCATTGCACGCATGTGTGACGAGGGAATCGACGTGTCCGGCCCCCTGCCCGCCGACACATTATTTCACGCCGCCGCACGCAGGCAGTTTGATGCTGTCTTATGCGGGTATCATGATCAGGCGCTTGTCCCCATAAAGACGCTCTATTTTGATTGTGCAGTCAATATGACCCTCGGGCTTCCGATTGTTCGGACTTCACCCGACCACGGCACTGCATTTGGTATAGCGGGACAAGGCATTGCGAATGCGGACTCAATGATCGCGGCCATCAAAATGGCGAGCGAAGCCGCGCATTTTCGTAAACAGCTTGAAGCCGCGCAATGAGCGACAACCTTCCTGACTTACCTCCCCTGCGGGAGGTGATATCACGGCATGGATTGACCGCAAATAAAGCCCTCGGTCAAAATTTCCTGTTCGATGAACAGCTACTCGATCGCATTGCAGCTATCCCGGGGTCGTTGAATGGTTCGCATGTTTTTGAAGTTGGCCCGGGCCCTGGCGGCTTGACCCGTGCATTGTTGCGGGCCGGTGCCAATGTGACGGCGGTCGAGCGCGATAGCCGCTGCCTTCCCGCTTTAACCGAACTATCTGATGCTTTCCCCGGAAAGCTGAGGGTTGTCGAAGGCGATGCAATGAAATTCGATGCGGCAACGGAAATAGGCGCGCCGTTTCATATCGTATCCAACCTGCCCTATAATGTCGGCTCTGCGCTGGCCACCGGTTGGCTGGCTCAGCCGCAATGGCCGCCAAAATGGCTGTCGCTTACGTTGATGTTTCAGCGCGAGGTGGCGGACCGCATTGTGGCAAAGCCTAACACAAAGGCTTACGGGCGGCTCTCGATTTTATCGCAGTGGCGCAGCACCTCTAAACTCGCGCTACCCGTCCACAGAAGCGCTTTTACGCCGCCGCCAAAGGTGATGTCGGCGGTGGTCCATATTACGCCTGATCAGCAGGATGAAGATACAGATATAACAACGATAGAAAAGCTGACCGGCGCCGCATTCGGGCAACGGCGCAAGATGCTGCGACAAAGCCTGAAATCAGTTGGCGGCGCAATTGAGGCAATGGAGATTCTTGGTATCGATATCCAGCGGCGCGCCGAAACAATTGCCGTCGAAGAATGGATAGCAATCGCCAAACAGATGGGTGCAAAATAGCAACTAGAAGGCTGGCCTTCCCTCATTCGCGCGGCTAGTGGTTACAAATGCAATCACTCGCTCCACATGAAGAAGCAGCTTTAGAGAAGATTTCGCAAGCACCCATGCTCGCTCAGGTTGAGGCGTGGTGCGCGATCAATAGCGGCAGCGGAAACCTGAAAGGGTTGACGCTAATGGCGCAGCTCTTACGCGATGCTTTTGCTACGCTACCCGGCGACGTATCGCTGATTGATCCTGCGCCTGTAGATAAAGTTCTATCGGACGGAAAAATCGAAAATGTCGAATATGGGCGGCATCTGGTGCTTACCGTGCGGCCAGAAGCACCGGTGCAGCTACTCTTCACAGGCCATATGGACACTGTGTTTGCCGCAGATCACCCCTTTCAAGAACAGAAATGGCTGGAAGATGGCATTTTGAATGGCCCCGGCGTCGCCGACATGAAGGGCGGAATATCCGTCATGCTCGCCGCCCTGCATGCCTATGAAGATGCGCGTAGCAATGATCCGGTTGGATATCAGGTCTTAATCAACAGCGACGAAGAGGTTGGTTCACCATCTTCTGCTGCACTGATTGCGAAAATGGCCAAGGGTAAAACGGCAGCGCTAACCTTTGAGCCAGCAGCACTCCCCGATGGAACGCTCGCAGGCGCACGGGGCGGCAGCGGTAATTTTTCAATCATCATATCCGGCAAAAGCGCGCATGCGGGACGCAACCCCGATGATGGTCGCAACGCGCTTGTCACCGCAGCAGACATGGCAGTGCGATTAAAAGCTCTGCACCGCGATGGATTGTCAGTAAATCCGGCAAAGATCGATGGCGGCGGACCCAACAATGTCGTTCCGGACAAAGCAATTTTGCGCGTCAATTTCCGGCCAAGAAACAAAGAGATGGAATCGCTTGCTCAGAGCGAGCTTGAATCGCTGGTTGAGGTGAAATCCAAAGAGCATGATGTTCAAATCCATCTACACGGCGAGTTCGGTCGTCCGCCAAAACCGATCACCGCGCGAGCCGAAAAACTGTTTCATCTCGTGAAAGACTGCGGCCGCGATTTGGGCCTTGATATCGGTTGGAAATCAACTGGCGGTGTTTGCGACGGAAACAATATAGCTGCCTGCGGCGTGCCCGTGGTTGA
>CAKZNA010000201.1 GCA_937129355.1 uncultured Sphingomonadales bacterium
AGTCTCAAGGTGATAGCCTACAAGAAGGGTTCGATGCAGACTTTCACAATTCCTATGTCCGTCAATGCAAATCGGTTGCAGTGCTGCAAGGTGTTCTGCTCGAATCCGCCAAACCGATTTGCGAATGCACAGTCAGTAAAATTGGGAAAGGCAAGACCAAGCAGCAGGTGGACGCAATGAGCGAGGATGCAACAATGCAGGTGTTGAATTCATGTATTGACGAATTCAAGTCGGCGGAAGAAACCAAACCTTGACGACAGCGCCGTGGGCGATCACGCAATAATATCGATAGGGAGCGAGAAACGGATTTGGGGCAATTATGAGTTTCGCGGCCGAAAATTTGGGCGAAGCTGATTCAGCCTGGAACCATCTGGCCAAATTGGCCGGGGCAATCATTGCCGTACAGCTGGCATTCTGGCTTTTGGTGAATCCGAATTTCATCCAGCCGGAACCCGGCCCGTTGGATCCCGTTTCGGTTTCGAGCTTCAAAATTGCCCCGATCGATACACCGGACGAAAGTGGGATAGAGAGAGCTAAGTTCAAACCAGTTGTCGCTAACCAATTGGCGCTGATGAATGTTGGATACCACGCTACGCAAACAAATTTCAACTTAGCCGCTATTCCGAAATCTGGCTTGGGCCTGTCGGGTAGCGTTTCGGGTGACAATGCAAAACTATATGTGAATGGTCAGCTTTTATGGGGTCAGGGTAGAATGACACTGCCCGATATAACCTATCACAAAATTTCACGGAATATCGTCCACATCCCGCCCGAATTGCTTCGCGTCGGTGACAACCGGATAGAAGCAGCGCTGGTGTTTGACATCGCACGAGAGGCGTCTTTCCGGCCCATGATTATCGGCGAATATGAATCAGTCGAGCGGTCTTACCGGTGGAAGGTATTTCTTCAGCAAGAAGGGCGAACCATCTCTGTAACGGTCGGGTTCGTTCTGGCCTGTTTCATTTTTGTCGCATTGGTAAGGGCCAAGCAACAAAGGCTGCTATTCTGGATGTTCGCGCTAACGCTGCTTTGGGCGCTGCAGAATATGTTTATCATCTGGGCGCATATGCCCCTGCATGGCAATGCAAGAGGGCTCTATTATTCATGGATCACGCTGGCCCTTTCGGCCTGTTGGCCAATGTTTATCGATCAGTGGACCGAACGCCCGATAAAATATTTCCAATATGCGGTTATCGCGGCTTTGGTGATCGGCTTGGCCGCCATAGGCTATTGGTTGATTTTGTCAGGCGATGTGAATGCCTTTACCCATACTGAAGCGATACTGGATTATGCAGGCATGTTGTTTGTTGCCACGGCGCTGATCCGGCTTGTCGCGCATTTTGTCTTTAGGCGCGACCAGCGCCATTGGGAGGCGGCGCTACTCATCATGCTGGCCATGCTGCTGGCATTCCGGCTTGCCAATCTTTTCCTTTGGGCCAGCAGTCCGCCCTATTTTGCGCTTTCGCAGCCGCTGTTTCTATTTGCTTTTGCCATCGCATATTTCAGCAGAAACTTTCGCCTTTTCCAGTCATCGGCACAAATCAACACGCTTCTGCAAACGCAACTTGACGAGCGCACGATTGAACTGGAAGCCGCGCATGTTAGAGAGAAAGAGCTTGTTCGCGGTCAGGCGCATAATGAGGAGCGCAGGCGTATCATGCGTGATATGCATGATGGCCTGGGAAGCCATTTGGTATCCATGCTGATGAAGGCGCGGCGCAGCGGATCGAAAGATGCATATTATGAAGACGGGCTGCAAAAAGCTCTCGATGAAATGCGGTTGATGATCGATTCAATCGACTCAATTGGAGAATCTTTGGGTTCCGCCCTTTCAACCTACCGAAAGCGCATCACACCTGTCGTTAAAAATGCTGGCTTCGATTTTAATTGGAGCATGAATTATGAAGGAGAGCTTCCTGAATACAGCCCCCGCGATCTGTTGCAGATATTCAGGATATTGCAGGAATCGGTGACAAACTCGCTTAAACATTCAGGCGGAGACGAGATAAATGTGGTCATTACCGCCGGCCAAGATGATGATACCGCGCTGCAAATCCAGCTATCTGACAATGGTGGGGGCATCGTGAAAAAGAAAGCACGCGGGCGCGGCGTTGAAAATATGAAAGTAAGAGCCGAAAGCATTGGCGCCCGGTTCACCATAGAAAGCGGCGAAACAGGTGCTATCGTCAAACTGAACCTGCCGATAGCTGCCGGGCGAAACGAGAAATGGTAATTTCACCCATGTTTTTGGGTTATTTTTCGGGCTGTCTGCCTGTTTGATGGGCAGGCGACCATAGATTTGGAACTAGGGAAGATATGACGAATTTGGGGCCATCAACACACCGCATTGCGGTCGTCGAGGACGATCCCGATTTGCTCGACCATTTTATCGAAATCATCACTGGCGTGGTTGAACTCGATATGGCCGGCACCGCTTCATCGGTCAAAACAGGGCGCGACCTTATTAAGTTGCAGCCCGACCTTTTCCTCCTTGATATCGGATTGCCCGACGGCACCGGGATTGACCTTATCCCCGAAATAAGAGCGCGGAGCGACGCCAGAATTTTGATAGTAACCACCTTTGTGGACCGCGAAACTGTGCTCAACGCAATCGGCGCAGGAGCCGATGGTTATCTGCTAAAGGACAGCACAACCGACGAGATTGTGGGCGGGATAAAGGCAACACTCGATGGCGGCGCTCCGGTTAGCGCGGCTGCGGCAACATTTATTCTGGATAGGCTGCGGACCGATTCCCCAGACACTGATGAACTGGTCGAAAAGGCGGATCGTTTGACCGCGAGAGAGGCCGAATTGCTTGATCTGTTTTCGCGCGGGCTTTCCTATAAAGAGGCCGCCGGACAGATGGGAATAACCCCGCAGACTGTCGCGAGCTACGTAAAGATCATTTACAATAAACTGGCGGTTCATTCGCGCAGCGAAGCGGTTTACGAAGCCGTTAAAACCGGCCAACTCCGCCTCTAACCCGCACAAAACATACCACCCCCCAAGTTCATGGGGTGAGTTAATTCGCGCAATTCCATAACTCCTGTGCCGATAAAATTATTGGATCGGGAGTATTGGGAAATGAAGAACATCAAGAAAAATCTACTACATTCGACGGCATTGATTGGGGCTTCAATTGTAGTTCTTACTGCAAACAACTCCGCTTACGCCGCAACAAATAATTTTACTCAATCCGTGGCTTTATCGACCATCTCCGATTCCACCTCTCCCTCGGGCTTTTCTTGCCGTATAAGCGCCACCGTAAGCTTTGACGCAACCGTGAACGACGGTGGCAATCGAGATTGGGTTCATGTCGCTATTACAGACGCGGCTGGCATGCCAAACCCATCAATTCCGGTTACCTCCGGCGCAGCTTGGACGCCCTATAGTCTCAATTTCCCGCAGACTAATATTCAATTTGCTGCGCTTACGCGATTTACCGTCACGCGGCCCACATCCCCACGAACGCCTCGCTTTTTCACCGTTTTTGAAGCAACCGGAAACACGCCAGCTGATCGTGGGGCCATTTTGGCGCAACAGCCGATAACCGATGCCATGTACAGATTTAGTGGTTCGGAATGTAACAAGGTGGCTCCCAATACGATACCGCAAGTCAGCTTCACCTTTCAAAACTCAACTGTACCAGGTGGCACCCTAGTTCCTTTGAACGGTACAGCATCGGATTTGGACGGTGATCCCGTCACCACAACCTGGAGCCAAATTTCAGGACCACCTGTTACGCTGAGTAGTACAACTGGTCTCACATCAAGCTTTGTTGCCCCCATAAGCAGAACGCAGCAAAATATCCAAATCCGATTTTCTGGAGATGATGGACAGCCGACCAACAACACCACTTTCACAACTAGGACGTTGACGGTGTTGGCAAACAGCGCGCCCATAGCCGATGCAGGTCCAGACGCGAATGCCGCCGGAGGTTCGACGGTAACGCTTGACGGGACAGGGTCGTCAGATGCCGATGGTGACCCGCTGACTTACACATGGACCCAAACCGCTGGTACTTCGGTGACTCTTTCAGGTACCAACACGACCACACCCAGCTTTACCGCGCCGCCAAGAATGGCGACCGACCAGATATTAACCTTCCGTATTGCTGTATCTGACGGCGGCCGCCCTGCAACCGACACGGTGGAAATCACTATCCCGTCCAATGCTTCCCCAACCGTCAATGCCGGGCCAGATGCCA
>CAKZNA010000202.1 GCA_937129355.1 uncultured Sphingomonadales bacterium
CTGGAAGAAGTGCCCGTGGTCGCACTAGCGCTGGGCCCTACCGCAGGCATGGGCGCCGCCCGCACAGTAGCGAGTCACTATTCGGTGATGGTCAAGGATGTGAGCCAGTTATTTGCCGCCGGTCCAGTGGTGGCCGCGCAGATTGGCGAGGACCTGTCCAAGGAGGAGCTTGGCGGCAGCGACATTCATACACGCAATGGCGCAGTGGATGACGAGGTGGCGAGCGAGGATGAAGCTTTTGCTGCGGCGCGGCGCTTCCTGTCTTACCTGCCTTCCAACGTAACGCAGCTTGCAGCGCGCACGGAATGCAGCGACCCGGTGGACCGCCGCGAAGAAAAGCTAGTCTCCATCGTCCCGCGCGAAGACAAGCAGGTCTATTCGATGCGCAGCGTTATAGATGCTGTATTTGATCACGGCAGTGTGTTCGAGATGGGCCGCCGCTGGGGCCGCGCGGCAATCACCGCCTTTGCGCGGCTTGATGGCTGGCCGGTGGCTTTGCTTGCCAGCGACCCCAGCTTTCTCGGCGGATCATGGGAAGCGCATACCAGCCAGAAAGTGAAACGGTTTGTGGAAATGGCAGAGCAATTCCGCCTGCCCGTCGTGCATCTGGTCGATAATCCGGGCTTTATGGTTGGGCTGGAGGCAGAGCGAACAGCAACCATACGCCACGGCGTCGATGCGATGAATGCAATCTATAAGGCAACCGTCCCTTGGGCTAGCGTTATCGTTCGCCGCGCCTATGGCATCGCTGGTAGCGCGATGAGCAATGGCGAGCGGTTCCAGTACCGCTTCGCCTGGCCAAGCGGCGATTGGGGCAGCCTGCCCATCGCGGGCGGGCTGGAAGCGGCCTATAAATCCGACATTGAAGCCGCTGATGACCCGGCGGCACGGCTGGCGGAAATCAAAGCGAAGCTCGATGCCGTCACATCACCATTTCGCACTGCCGAGCAATTTAGCGTCGAGGATATTATCGACCCACGCGATACACGGCCGTTGCTATGTGAATTTGCGGATCTGGCCTGGAGGAAACTGGGCGCATGATCCGGCTTCTAGCGATTCTCCTTACATTGCTTCCTGCCCAGGCTTTCGCATGGGGCGAATATGGGCACCGCACCACAGCTTCAATTGCAGAAGCAAATATTTCGTCCACTGCGCGCAAGGCAATGACGCGGCTGTTTCGCGCCGAAAAAATGCTCGGCACGCCCAAATGTGATTTGAAGACGATTGGCGATGCGAGCGTGTGGCCCGATTGCATCCGCCGCGACCGGATGCGTTGGGGTTATACCGCGCCATGGCACTATCAAAATCTCAACATCTGCAAGAGCTTTGATCTCAAATCCGCTTGCCGCGATGGCAATTGTGTTTCTGCCCAGATTGACCGCAATGCTGCCTTGCTGGGCGATAAATCATTGCCCGCGCATGTCCGGTTGGAGGCATTGGCATTCCTTGTCCATTTCGTCGGCGACCTCCACATGCCGCTCCATTCGGGAAGCCGCGATGACCTTGGCGGAAACCGCGTGAAGGCGAGCTATGGCTATATCCCCGACCTGAATTTACATTGGATATGGGATGGCTATTTCGCCGAACGCGCGATTTCGTCCGTGCCAGATATAATTAGAAAATACGACGCCGGAGCGCGCGACGAACAGGCGAGCGGCACTAGCGCCGATTGGTCACTGGAATCCTATAATCTTGCAAAGGAAGTGGTCTATCCGCGTGCATTGGACGGCGGGGCTTGCAGCGATGTGCCGGAAACCCTTGTCTGGGACGAGGCGGATGTTGCCGCGGCAGAGGCAACATTGCGCCTGCAGGTGCAACGAGCCGGATTGCGGTTGGCACGGCTGATAGATCAGGCGCTCGGCAACAATAAATAAACCGCACCTTTTCGATTTACCTAAGATTGCAAGTGGATTCAGAATTGGTTCATGCGCGTGTGTGCACATTCTATCCACAGAAAACAACGCTTGGTCGCAGCCGCTGAACCGGATGATCGAAGGAACCGACTAATGTATATGAACAATCAAGACTTCTCTCGAACCCCCGCACGCCGCGGATTTGTACCGCTTTACCATGCGGATACCGTCAACCATTGCCCGGCTTGCACGCGCACGCATTGGCATATTGGCCGCAGCACAGCCGAATGCGCCTTTTGCGAAACCGCGATTCCCTTGGCGGTATCGGCTCAGCAGCCGACAAAGCCGCTCTTCTGGTTTCGCGGCAGTGAAACTTTGGCGGCGGCCTAACACAATGTGAGAGAAGCCCCTATTTCTCTCCCCGGCCCTGCCAAGCACCTTCCGCTTGGCAGGGTCTTTTTCATCTATGAGCGCATCAGCCCTTAAAACTAGCAAGTGCGGCTTGAGCAATTTCTTCACCCCATTCCTGCACAAAATGGCCGCCATCCTCGATAATCATGGGTTCGGGGCAGCCATTGATATTTTTGAATCCCTAACGGCGGCTTACGTGTGGTACCGGCTAGAAAGGCATTGCTAATTAAATCCATACTGATAGGGCTGGGCTCTGGATAGGTACTATTGACAACTAAAACGCCATTGCCGTAGACGACCGGCGATGCTTCAACCGTTGTCTTACTTAAACTAAATGGAATTTGATCAGCGATGCGTCGCGCGCGAGTAGCGGGTTTTTGTGTATA
>CAKZNA010000203.1 GCA_937129355.1 uncultured Sphingomonadales bacterium
CTGTAATGATAATAGCCGCCGCCATTGGCGCAGCTGCCCATCGAAATCACGTATTTGGGTTCCGACATTTGATCGTAAACCTTGCGAAGTGCAGGTGCCATTTTGTTGCACAGCGTTCCCGCGACAACCATCACATCGGACTGACGCGGAGATGCGCGCGGGGCAGCGCCGAAACGTTCCAGATCGTAACGCGGCATATTCACATGGATCATTTCAACCGCGCAGCATGCAAGGCCGAATGTCATCCACCATAGCGAACCCGTGCGCGCCCATTGAAACAGATCTTCGGTCGATGTGACCAGAAAGCCCTTGTCATTCACCTCTGCCGAAAGGTCGTTGAAGAAAGCCTGATCGGGCGGCGTGCCTTCTGGCGGCATATGCGCGGCAACTTGTTTGGGGTCTGTAATTATTCCCATTCCAAAGCTCCCACTTTCCACGCGTAAATGAAGCCGATCACCAATTCAGCGAGGAATACCATCATCGTGGTCCAACCGACCCAGCCGATTTCTTCAAGGCTGACAGCCCATGGAAAAAGGAAGGCCGCTTCCAGATCGAAAATAATGAACAGGATTGCAACCAGATAGAAGCGGACATCAAACTGGCTGCGGCTATCTTCAAACGCTGGAAAACCACACTCATATTCTGTGAGCTTTGCCTCGGTCGGCTGATGCGATCCGGTAAGGCGCGAAACGCCCATCGGCAGGAATACAAAAAGCGTCGAAAGCGCCAGTGCAATTCCAAGGAAAAGCAGGATCGGTAGATATTGCGACAGATCGGTCAAGTTGCAGACTCGCTTTTGGCCATAATTTGCCGCGCTTTTAGGGGTATGCATCGCAGGCCGCAAGGGCCGTATGAGCCTTTTTTACGCTAAAACGACACTAACCCGATTGCGCCTAACGCAATGCGGTCAGTATTCTAACGCAAAGCTCCGGCGAGCAGCTTGTGAAGCTTGCTATGAAGCGCGTCATTGGCGGCCAGAATCTGCTTGTCGGCAATCGCCGGACTGCGCCCCTTAAAGTCGGTCACAAAACCACCTGCCTCACGCACAAGCAGCCCCCCTGCCGCAGTATCCCAGGCTTGCAAATCGCTTTCCCAAAAGCCATCAAAACGGCCAGCGGCCAGCCAAGCGAGATCAAGACTCGCTGCACCAAAGCGCCGGATACCAGCCACCTTGGGCGCGATTGCGTTATTGATCTTCGTCCATTCCTCGACATCGCCGTGCCCCAAGAAAGGCGTGCCAGTGGCGATCAAGGACTCGTCCATATGGCGGCGGCCAGAAACACGTAGTCGCCGATCGCCAAGATATGCGCCCTTGGCTTTCTCTGCCCAGAATACTTCATCATTGATCGGTTGATAAACCAGTGCAGCATAAACATCGCCCCAACCCGACCCATCAAGTTTTCTTTCCTGAACGCCGATGGAAATTGCGAAATGCGGAATGCCGTGGAGAAAGTTGGTTGTGCCATCAAGCGGGTCTATAACCCAGCGCGGCTTATCTTCTTCGCCCGGAATCTCGCCGCCTTCTTCCAGCAGGAAACCCCAATCAGGCCGCGCATGTAGCAGCTCGTCATATAGAACGCGCTCTGCCTTTTGATCGGCCTTGGACACAAAGTCTGCGGGGCCCTTCTTCGACACCTGCAAATGTTCAACTTCGCCGAAATCACGGCGCAGACGGCTGCCCGCTTTACGCGCGGCGCGGTCCATTACTTCTACAAGGCCGGTCTTTGCTGGCATATCGCTTAATCCGCCTTCTTCACATATTCGCGTGCATAAACATCAACGATGATCCGCGTGCCCGCGCCAATATGCGGCGGCACCATCACACGAACGCCATTGTCCAGCACGGCGGGCTTGTAGCTTGATGAGGCGGTCTGCCCTTTTACAACGGCATCTGCCTCGGTAATTTCGGCTTCAATCTGGTCGGGCAATTGCACCGAGATCGGTTTTTCTTCGTAAAGCTCAAGCGTCACTTGCATACCGTCTTGGAGGAAAGCAACTTCCTCGCCCAGCATGTCTGCATTCAGATTGATCTGCTCGTAATTTTCCTGATCCATAAAGACCAGCAGCGCATCATCCTGATACAGATACTGGAATTCCTTGGTATCAAGGCGCACTTTCTCGACGCTATCGGCGCTGCGGAAGCGCACATTAGTCTTGCGGCCATCAACCAGGTTTTTCATTTCAACCTGCATATAGGCGCCGCCCTTGCCAGGCTGCGTATGCTGAATCTTCGCTACCTTCCAAAGGCCGTTTTCATATTCCAGAATATTGCCGGGACGGATATCAACACCGCTGATCTTCATGAATTTTCTCGCTAGACGATTGAAAGAGCTTTGCGCCGGTTAGCGCCGTTGGTCGCGGCATTTAGCGAGGACCGCGCAGTTAGGCAAGCTATGGTTAGAGGCAAACAGGGTTCTTAGCTAAACCCGCAACCGATTCCAATTTTCCGTTTTCGTCTGCAGCCCAGTTGACTGTTAACGTCACATTGCAAGGAAGATTTTTCAAAACTCTCTCAGCTTCCCTAGCCGGCAGATCAATATCGAATTTTTCGGTTCGCAATGCCCTGATCAAAATCCGTTCATCAGTTCCAACTGGAAATGTGCTCTTAATTATTTGAGCAGAATCCGGATCATCCCAGCGCGCATCTTCCAAAAAAACTGGCTCATCTTCATTATCAAGCATCGCAATACCGAGCATAACGCCTTCGTAATTTACCGCCACAAAGATGAGCAACGCCAGTGAAACAAAGCCCAAAACATACTTCAAGAACTTGGCTATTTTCATGTTTTCAGCAAAGCGTTAAACGCCTCTACCGCCTTTGCAGGGCCATCGGGATGCTTCCAAACACCGGCGCTCACGGCCAGAAATTCTGCGCCCGCATCGATCAACGGCTTTGCATTCTCCGGCGTGATACCGCCGATGGCAACACAGGGCACTTCCATTACCGCCGACCATTTCTCAACTGTTTCCAGTTCGGCAACATGCTCGACTTGCTTGGTTTCTGTCGGATAAAATGCGCCGAAAGCAACATAGTCCGCCCCCGCCTCGCCCGCCTCCATCGCAAGATGGCGGCTATTATGGCAGGTTACACCTATCTGGGCGTCTGCCCCCAACTCTTCGCGCGCTTCGCCGACGTCGCCGTCCGATTGCCCTAGATGCACACCATCCGCTTTCAAACGCTTTGCGAGCGGCACGCTATCATTGACGATAAAGGCGACATCATGCGCCGCACAGATTTCCTGCAACGGTTCAGCGAGTCTTGCAGCCTCATGCTGATCGATATCTTTCACCCGAAACTGGAACGCCGCCACCGGACCAGCGGAAAGCGCAGCTTCCAGCGCCAGTGGAAAATCACCGCCGACATCTTGCGGGGAAATCAAATATAACTGGCAGGGCGGGTTTTCCAACATGGCGGCGCGCTTAGCTGGTTTCTTCGCCCGATGGTAGGAATATTCTGAAAGACGATTTCAAACAGACCGGACTAGAAGCGGTAGGCTATACCTGCGCTTACCACCCACGGGTCAAGCTTGTGCCTGGTTCGCAAAACTTCGGTATTTCCGGCAAACCACGTTGCGTCGGTTCTCATGAAATACCGTTTTGCATCAACGGTGAGGCCGAGCCCTTTATCGTTCAAGGCGACATCTACTCCAGCTTGCAAAGCAACCCCTACTTTATCATTCATCTTGAATCTGGTCGCACCCAAGGTGCGCGTTGTGGCACCGGGCTTCTCGTCAATGAAAATAAAGTAACTGGGGCCTGCACCAATATAGGGTTTGATGCCCTTTGCATCGCCAAAATGATATTTGACGGTCAGCGTAGCTGGTACAATTTTCGCATCAGACACGGCCTCTGCTCCGGCAAGCCCGTCAATACCATCGACATCATGCTGGGTAACGCCAGCGATTGTTTCAAAAGAGATATTGTCGGTAACGAAATACTCGATTGCAACTGTAGGTGTGACGTTGTCATTCGCTTTGGTTTGCGTATTTGCCGGCAATCCGATGGCATCCAGTTTTACATCGGTTATCTTGCCGTCAGGCGCCACAAGTGTGCCGAGCAATTTAAACTGAAAATCTCCACTTTCTGCATGGGCAGACGCGGGAAAAGTCAGCAGCGCTGCTGCGGTCAAACCAATGATATTCTTCTTGTTCATTTCTATACTCCACTTTAGTTGGCGGAGCATTAGCGCCGCCTTCAAAGCGGCACATTGATCTGGCTCAAAAAATCGGCTGTTCTAGATCAATTTTGAAATGGGCAGAAGTTACGTCGCCGACGCGTCGTAAATCTGCTGGATTGAGCTATCGAGCGCGGCGTTAAACTCTTCATCGCTCATGCCGTTTTGCAGTTTTTCGAGCAAGGCGCGGCTGAAGCTGGCGATCATGCCGTTATTTTTGGCAAGCTCGCTGCAAGCATCATCGGTTGAATAGCCTCCGGATAGTGCCACAACGCGGGCCGTGCGCGGATGTGCGACCAGATCGGCGTAGAGATTTGATTCCACCGGAATTGAAAGCTTTAGCATCACCGTCTTGTCTTCGGGCAAGGCATCAAGCGCTTTCTTTAGCTCACCATGCAGGATGGCATCGCATTCAGCGCGTTCAGCGCTTTTGATATTCACTTCAGGTTCGATCATTGGCATCAGGCCATGGCCGATAATCTGCATGCCGACCTCGAATTGCTGCTTAACAATCGCGGCAATGCCTTCGGGATTGGCCAGATTGATAACCGAGCGCATCTTTGTGCCGAACACGCCTTTGCTGGCGCCTTTAGCGAGCAGGGTATCCAGATCGGGCATCGGCTTCATCATCTGAACACCGTTCGCTTCGTCTTCCAGGCCTTTGTCGCATTTTAGGAAAGGGACAACACCTTTCGACCAGAGATATTCAGGAACCGGTTTGCCATCCGCATCGCCGTCCATCGTTTTTTCAAACAGGATCGCGCCGAGCACGCGGTCGCCGTTAAACGCGGGAGATGTCATAATGCGCACGCGCATCTGGTGGATCAGGCCGAACATTTCATCCTCATTCGACCATGCATCATCGCTCACACCATAGGCTGCAAGCGCTTTGGGTGTTGAACCACCGCTTTGATCTAGCGCCGCGATAAAGCCTTTGCCGCCGGTAATTTTGTCCATCATTTCCTGATTAGCCATGATATTCTTCCTGAAGTTTGGTTGTTTGTTTAATTCTTGAGCGCTTCGACGCCCGGAAGCGGTTTGCCTTCCATCCATTCAAGGAATGCGCCGCCAGCTGTCGATACGAAACTGAAATCATCCTGCACGCCGGCATGGGCGAGCGCCGCAACGGTATCACCGCCGCCTGCCACCGAAACCAATGATCCTTCTTTGGTGAGCGCAGCAGCAGTTTTTGCAAGCGCCACGGTGGCAGCATCAAACGGCTCCATTTCAAACGCACCCATCGGGCCATTCCATACGAGTGTTCGGCATGTTTTAAGGACATCTGCCAGCGCTTCTACAGCCGCAGGCCCAACATCCAGGATCATTTCGTCTTCGGCCACTTCATGCACATTGACGGTGCGAACTGGCGGATTTGCGCGGAATTCGCGTGACGTCACGACGTCATAGGGCAGATGGATTGTGCAATTTGCGGCATCCGCAGCTTCAAATATCTGATTGGCCGTATCGACCAGGTCATGCTCGCATAATGACTTGCCAACATCCACGCCGCGCGCGGCCAAAAATGTATTCGCCATGCCGCCACCAATGATCAGATGATCGACCTGATTGACCAGATTGGTCAGCACGTCGAGTTTCGTAGATACTTTCGCGCCGCCAACAACAGCAGCAACCGGATGCTGCGGATCGCCAAGCGCGGATTCCAGCGCTTTCAGCTCTGCTTCCATCGAGCGGCCCGCATAGGCTGGAAGCAGCTTTGCCAGACCTTCGGTAGTCACATGCGCGCGGTGCGCAGCAGAAAAGGCGTCATTAACGTAGAGGTCGCCATTAGCCGCAACCTGCTTGGCAAGTTCCGGATCATGCTTCTCTTCGCCCGGATATAACCGGCTGTTTTCCAGCACTGCGACGTCGCCATCGTCCAAAATACC
>CAKZNA010000204.1 GCA_937129355.1 uncultured Sphingomonadales bacterium
ATAGATTGCTTCAGCGCGTGCTACAAATGCGCTGGTCATTTTGTTCAAAGCCTTTGTAAACATCTGACCCGCCAGTTTTTGAAATATACCGAGCTAATCCCGGCTAATGATGGAATCTCAAAACTTTCGAGCCACTTTCCAATATCGTTCTCATTAAGCTCCACGGCTTCGTTATAGATAAGCAGGACGTCTATCTTGGTCGAACGATCCCGATACCTACTATCTTTCTTTGTAATTGTTTTATCCAAAATCTTCTTGAACCAGTCTGAGCTCGGGTCGAACGTCACACCATATTTTTTAGCAGTTTCGTGCAGTTCGTGACTTGGAGTAGCCAGAATGTGTTTTGCCATCTGAACAAGTTCTGGATCGATAAATTCTATGAGCTCGACGTGTAGTGTCTGGTCACCAACTTGACATTTGAAATCCGGCAATGGCGGTGGCGCGGCTGTAATATCCCAAAATTCAATCGATTTAAGATGGCTTATCGTATCTGCGAACTCACACATCTGACTACGCTCAACGATGGATTTTTGTTCGTCGGTATCGCTGGCTCCAAAACCTGCAATACCGCGTGAATTGGTCAGTTTGATCCAATCTGTAAGTTCATATTCTTCTGGCATTGCTGTAAGTTAGGTTAATCTTCGACCCAAGCAAATCTAATTCAGTTTAATTCACAACCGTCTAATGCCCGCTTTCGGGATATTGCAGTCACAACGCTAATGATTGCTTCGGGCGCAAAAGGAGACGTCGGTTTGTCTCTGTGATAGCTGAAGCCACTGGACATATCTGCCCAGTGGCTTCTTCACTTTGCCTTAAGATGGAGGTCAGTTGGCAAAGCGGAACTGGACTTTGCCGACTGCTTGGCCACTACCGTAACCAGCGCTGGCGCCGAAGCTCCATTGGTCGTTGGCACGTATAGCAATACCTCCACCAAAGCCGACCTCGCCGCCGACAACGCTAAAGCCGCCGGAGACCGCATAGCTTTCATTCGATCCCAGATACATGTCGGGGATAGCGGCAACGGCAGCCAACCCGCCTTCCAGATCGGAGATACGCTCGCCTTGTGACGCAATAGCAGCACCAAAGCCATCAAGTCGCAGGTCAAAGCTGTCGAGACGCTGCATATTGTTGAATATGCCCTGTCCGTTGGCTGCAACGCCAGCCGCATTCGACGTGATCGCAGTGTTGTTAATGGCAATACGTTTATCATGATCGGCAAGCACAATATCTTGCGATGCATTCTTGGCCGTATTGGTCGCGATGGCCGCTGTGTTGCCAGCAATCAATGTGGTGTTTCCGGCAATGTTTCCCGCATTGGTTGCAATCGCAGCAGTGTTACCCGCTACTGTCGCCGGGTCCGCGCCGGGTGCGATATTGGCAATCGCATCGGCATTGGACTGCACTGCCGCGGCATTTCCGGCTACTTGTGTTGCCAGATTGCCGACCTGCGTGCCTAGCCCGCCGACGTCACTTTGCAATGCAGCAATATCAGCATCATTGGATACCACTTGTGCTTCAACTGCCGATAGGTCGCCGGATGATACGCCGCCAACCGTGCTCGCCTCAAGTGCCGTAACGCGAGTATCCAGACCAGCAATATCGCCGGTAGCAACAGTCAACTGAGAGTTTATAGACATAATTTCGGCTGAGTTGGCGTCAATGCTCGTCATATTTGCGCTGATATCGTCATTCTGCGCGGTTTGTTCGGTTTCCAGATCATCAATATCCGAAACATTTGTATCGATCCTGCCCCTATTGCTTGCAACGCCAGTCGTGTTTGTGCCCACTTCATCTTGCAATGTCGAAATGTCATCATCATTGGAAACCACCTGCGCTTCCACTGCATCCAACTGTGCTTGACTGATGCCTCCCACGCCAGCAACGACGGCATCGAGCTGCGCCTTGTTCACCACATCGGTCGCATTCATGCCCGCCGCTACATTGGTGATGCGCCGTTCGCTTCCGGAGCTGCCGACCGACACTGTATCAACTTCATCAGCTATAGAGTTTGATCCCAATGCCACACTGTTTTCGGCGTTGGCTTGTGACGAGCGCCCAATGGCAACGCTGTATAACGCAGATGCATTGGTCGAGCTGCCCATTGCTGTTGAAAATCCACCAGATGCTTGAGCAGAGGCGCCAAAAGCCGATGCATGTGCGGAACCGGCACCCGAACCCACGCCAACGGCAGTGCTGTTGATACCCAATGCAGCGGAATCTACGCCCAATGCAGTCGCTTCAATTTCAGCCGCCTCGGAGTTCGCGCCAATAGCTATCGAACTGATGCCGGTGGAGTCTGAGTTTTTACCAATCGCAATATTTTCGTCATTCTGTGCTGAAGCATTGCTGCCCAGCGCTATTGAATCTGCCCCGTCAGCGCTTGCGCTGGACCCTAAAGCGAAGGAATCGGTTGCCGATGCTAGCGATGAATGGCCAAGTGCATATGCCCTTTGGGCGGAAGCCTGAGCATCCGTACCAAAAGCGTATGCATCATCTGCAGTAACAAACACCTGACTGCCAAGAGCAAAGCCTCTAACACCCGTCGAAGTGGCTTGATAGCCGATAACTATAGAGTCATTTGCGCTTGCGTCTGTGTCAGAGCCAATCGCTATACCTCTGCTGCCCGCGCTGAATGCATCGGAACCAATGGCAATGCTGGCGACGCCGGAAGCAGTACTGTTTGAGCCCAAAGCCAATGTTAAGTTTCCATCAGCAACGGCAGAATTTCCAACTGCTATGGCATCACCACCACTCGCCAGAGCTGCCGCGAATCCTCCGGTACCAGTCCCGCCACCAATTGCAACGGACCTATCGCCGCTTGCCACTGCACCAATATCCGCATTTGCGCCGCTGGCCAGCACATCTCCTGAACCCAGGGCGGTGGAATATGCGCCGCTTGCTTCGCTTTCAAATCCAATGGCAACGGTTCCATCGGCACTGGCTTCGGACCGGGCGCCAATGGCAGATGCATTAAAACCAGATGCGACGGAAGTGGAACCTATTGCCATAGAAAAGCTTGCAGTAGCCCGACTATTTTGCCCGAAAGCAGCCGCTCCTCCTGCCGAGGCCAGTGCATCGTATCCAATTGCCACACTGCTATCACCGCTTGCGGTTGAATCGGCGCCGACAGCTGTTGCGTTGGGGCCAGCGGCAGAAGAGTCTACGCCGCATTCAAGGCTAGTACCGGTTGCATCGCTCGCTTCGACATTGCATTCCGCCGTGGCGTCTGCCCGTGCCGGTGCCGCAAATCCGATACTGATCGCTGGAATCGCTGTACCAAGAATAAGAATTGATTTTAGTGTTTTACGTTGATTGGTCATGTGTACCTCCATTTGTTTGTGATGAAGGCAAGATGGCGGGGTCCCCGATAAAAGGCTTTCAGATGGTCTGGAGAATGTCTGGATAAAGTCTTGAGGTCCAGTTGATCAGATCGCTGGACCTGTTTTTTGAATTGCGTTACATGACGTTAAACCATTGGGGCGGGGCATGATTTATCGGTTTGAAGATTTTGAACTGGATGTGGAAGGGCGCGAACTGCGCCATTCCGGCCTTGCTCGGGATGTCGAACCGCAAGTGTTTGACCTGCTCCATCTTCTCGTTTCCAATCATGGAAAACTGGTCACCAAGGATGTGATAAACGAAGCGATTTGGAATGGCCGAATTGTCTCTGAAGCTGCCCTGTCCAGCCGCGTGTCATCTGCCCGAGAAGCAATTGAAGACAGCGGAAAAGAGCAACGCTTGATCAAAACGGCTCATGGACACGGCTTTCGCTTTATTGGCAAACCGGAGATGGTTGGTAGCCAACCGAAGCCAATAGATTCAGATGTGGAAGACAGTGAATCTATCAATAGTTCGCCAAGGCGCCCTTCAATTGCCGTTCTTCCATTCCAGAATATGTCAAACGATCCTGAACAAGAGCATGTTGCAGATGGCCTGAGCGAAGACATTATTACAGCGCTCTCGAAAATTTCCGGCATGATTGTCATCGCGCGCAATTCGACTTTTGTTTACAAGGGCCAAGCGGTTGATATCAAGCAAGTAGGCCGTGAACAGGGCGTGCGTTATGTGCTGGAGGGAAGCGTCAGGCGTTCGGGCAACCGTTTTCGTATCACAGGACAATTAATCGATGCCGAAACCGGCGCTCATATTTGGGCACACCGCTATGATCGTGAGGCTCAGGATATTTTCGAACTACAGGACGAAATGACCCAAGAGATTGTTGCTGCCCTACAAGTTAAATTGGTAGATGGAGAACAAGCTCGTTGGTGGACAGGCGGCACCAACAATTTTGAAGCGTGGGAAATTGCGCGACATGCCAACAGCCTTATTAACACCCAAAACAAGCCAAAAGTTCTGGAAGGGCGAAACTTGATAGATGGCGCTTTGTTGCTAGATCCAAAATATGCTGGCGCCCATACAATAAAGGCGCAGTCGCACTATGCAGAGGTCTATGATGGTTGGAGTACGAATCCCAGCGCTGCGTTAACTCAAGCCAAGGCATCGCTGGATAAGGCATTAAAGATTGATGAAGAAGAGCCTCAAGCTCTCATCATCTTGGCAATGATTAATCTGTCATCTGGCAAGCATGATCACGCCTTTGATTTGGCAAAAGACGCCCTGAAATTCGGTCCGTCCAATGCGCTAGTCCTCAATTTGGCGGCTGCCGTTTCTTTCTATTGCGGCGATTATGATGGTGCTGAATTAGTATGTAAGCGCGCTATGCAGCACTGCCCGATGGACCGCGCCACCAACCTCGGGCTATTGGCCAACCTATATGTTGTTCAAGAGCGATATGAAGAAGCTGTTTCAACCGCAACAACTCTCGCATCTGTATCCTCCAGCTATATTTATGGCCCAGTTGTTCTTGCTGCCGCATTCAATCAATTGGGCCAGACTGAGGAAGCCGACAGGGCGGTGAGACAACTATTAGCGATTGATGCCAATTTCTCTTCAGCTACTTTTCTCGATTCAAAGCCTTTCAAGAACAAGGATGCCACTAACGGAATGCGTAAGGCGCTCATCAACGCAGGCCTTCCCGAATAAGATACCCTTTAGCAAGTGATTCCGCCGCGGAAACGATCGAAACTAGTGTCCGCTTTCGGGATAAAGCGGACATAGCTCGTGCAATTGATTTCATCTCTTTTCAGTCATGCCAAGACTGCTACACTTTGCTACATACCTTGCTACACAAAGGCTCAAAGTGTCACGCATTTCTACCAGTTTTGATCGAAAGTGGAAAACAGGAACCTCTCCAGCCCTGTCCACCACTTTCAACGCGAACCAGCAAGCCGCAAACGTCACCCGGCGCGCATTGACTCTTGACGTTTACGCTAACGTAAACTACCGGTTTACGTTAGGTAAGAGGAAGCTTTGGCGATGGATAATATGGATAGTGGTGCGAATTCGGGTGGGCGAGCGAGCGGCAGTCATGCGACGCTGGATACGCCGGACAGTTTGAACCGCGAGAGTTTTTCAATATCGGATCTATCTAGCGAATTTGACGTAACGGCGAGAGCGCTTCGCTTTTATGAAGATCAGGGTTTAATTGCGCCAGAAAGAAACGGTCTTTCGCGCGTATATTCAACGCGCGACCGTGCGCGGCTCGCATGGATACTACGCGCCAAACGGGTTGGTTTCAGCCTTGCGGAAATTCGCGAGATGATCGATTTGTACGATGTCGGTGATGGCCGCAATATTCAGCGCAAAGTGACAATAGAGAAATGCAACGAGCGTATCGGGCTGCTTAAAAAACAGCGCAAGGATATAGAAAGCGCGATTTCCGAGCTGACCGAATTTGTCGAAACGGTGGAGCAAGCCGAAGCCGAAAGCGCCAAACCTGCTTAACAGTTAATTCGGCGGCAGATGCTGCCTATCAAAGGAAATAATTGAAATGCCTAAATATCAAGCTCCGGTAAATGACACCAAATTCATCCTCAATGAAGTGCTTGGCATAGAGCGGTTTGCGAATCTACCCGGTTTTGAAAATGCATCGCCGGACATGATCGATGCGATCCTGACCGAGGGCGGAAAATTTGTTGAAAATGTTCTGTTCCCGCTAAATCAGGTGGGCGATACCGAAGGCTGCACCCGCCATGATGATGGCAGCGTGACAACGCCGACGGGTTTTAAAGAAGCATTTGACCAATATCGCGCAGCCGGCTGGGGTACGCTTGGCGCTCCGGTTGAATATGGCGGGCAGGGGATGCCGCATATCCTGTCGATGGCATTTGAAGAATATATGTCCAGTTCCAACATGGCATTTGGGATGTATCCGGGGCTAACTCACGGCGCGACTTCGGCGATCCTTGCCAAAGGCAGCGACGCGCAGAAGGAAACATACTGCCCCAATATGATTTCGGGCAAATGGACCGGCACGATGAACCTGACAGAGCCGCATTGCGGCACTGATCTGGGCCTTATCCGCACCAAAGCCGTTCCCAATGACGATGGCAGTCATGCGGTCACGGGAATGAAGATTTTCATCTCTTCGGGCGAACATGACATGGCGGAGAATATCATCCATCTGGTGCTCGCAAAAACGCCGGATGCACCCGATAGCGTGAAGGGAATCTCGCTTTTCATCGTGCCGAAATTCCTCGTCAATGAAGATGGCTCGCTTGGGGAGCGCAATGCGGTTTCTTGCGGGTCTATCGAGCATAAGATGGGCATCCACGGAAATTCGACTTGCGTTATGAATTATGACGGCGCGACCGGCTATATGGTTGGCGAAGAAAATAAGGGCCTCGCCGCGATGTTCATCATGATGAATGTCGCGCGTTTGGGCGTGGGGCAGCAGGGGCTTGGCATTGCCGAAGTCGCTTATCAGAATGCTGTTGAATATGCTGGCGATCGCCGCCAGGGACGCGCGCTAACCGGGCCTAAGGATCTGGACGAGAAAGCCGATACGCTGTTCGTTCATCCCGATGTGCGCCGCATGTTGCTGGACGGGAAGGCCTTTACCGAAGGCATGCGCAGCTTCTGCCTATGGGCTGCACTACAAGCTGATTTGATCGACAAGGCGCAGACCGAAGAAGAGCGTCAGGCCGCCGATGATCTGCTGTCGCTGCTAACGCCCGTGATCAAAGGCTATGGTACCGACAAAGGCTATGACGTCGCCACCAATGCGCAGCAGGTTTACGGCGGGCACGGTTATATTGGCGAATGGGGCATGGAGCAATATGTGCGCGATGCGCGCATCACCATGATTTACGAAGGCGCTAACGGTGTGCAGGCAATGGACCTTGTCGGCCGTAAGCTCGCACAAAATGGCGGGCGTGCTGTTCAAGCTTTCTTTAAGGTCATGGATGACGAATGTGCCGCTGCAAAATCCAATGAAAAGCTCTTCGACTTTGCCGATCGGCTTGAAAAGGCAAATGGCGAGCTGAAAGCGGCGACCATGTGGTTCATGCAAAATGGAATGGCGAACCCGGATAATGTCGGTGCGGGCGCGCATGCTTACATGCATATTATGGGCATCGTTGCGCTCGGCTTGCAATGGCTGCGTATGGCAGAATCAGCGCAGAAGGCTTTGGATGCGGGCAATGGAAATACCAAATTCTATGAAAGCAAGCTGGTGACAGCGCGCTATTTTGCCGAACGCTATATGCCGGAGGCGGGCGCACTTCGCCGCAAGATCGAAACCGGCAGCGAAGCCATTATGGCGCTTGATCCAGAGATGTTTGCCGTTGCTTGATAGTTTGCGGCGCTAAACTGATTTTGCGAAAAAGCTGAAAACTCTCCGTCTTCGTCAAACGCAGACGGGGCGAGCCTTTCGAGCGACCACATGACTGCGACGAGCCGTTAGCCGCGCTTTTGCGGTCATCTTGTCGCATCTTGCTGGATATCCGCGGAGCAAAGGCCGACCTTTGATGTGCGACAGGGGATAGCTACTTAAGGAGCAATCAATGTCGAAAGCCTTTCTAAAGGTCGCACTTCCGTCACTCGCCGCTTTGGCGCTGGCCATGCCCGCCGCTGCCAATGCAGGTGAAAAAATGGGTGCCAAGACCAAACAAGAAATACCGCCACCTACCATTGATACAAATGGTGATGGAAAACCTGACGCGTGGGATAGGGACGCCAATGGTGTGCCCGATGCCTGGGATACCAACGGCGATGGGAAACCGGACAAGCTGGATAATGATGGTGATGGACGGCCGGACAAGGCCAAGCCCAAACCTCCCGCTAAGCCCAGATAAGGGGGCTATCAGGCCGATAGCCTGAACCTTTTCCAGCCGGAGTCACTGGTCATGCTCCGGCTGGATTTTCCGTTACATGCGGTTTTGCGTTGACGCACTTCCTAATTGTGGCAACGGAGCCATATGAGGGATATTCGCGATTTTCAGGTGGAAATGACAGACGGTGTTCTGTCACTTTCGCCTTTGCGCGAGAGCGATTGGGATGGTTTGTTCGCGGTCGCTTCCGACCGAAAGATATGGGAACAGCACCCCTCCCATGATCGCTGGCAAGAGGACGTGTTCCGGCAGTTCTTTGACGACGCCCTAGCAAGCAATGGCTGTATGGTCGTTCGTGATCAAGAGTCCGGGGACCTGATTGGATCGTCGCGCTTCTTTTTCGGGCGATCTGAACCGGATGAAATCGAAATTGGCTGGACTTTTCTGGCGCGTAAATATTGGGGCGGCACGACCAACATCCGCATGAAGCGGTTGATGGTTGGTTACGCGCTTCAGCATGTCCACCAAGTTATCTTCCTTGTCGGACATACCAACATGCGGTCGCGGCGCGCGATGGAGAAGATCGGCGCGCGATTTACCGATCGCCGTTATCCGGTGGGCGCGAAAGATGACAAG
>CAKZNA010000205.1 GCA_937129355.1 uncultured Sphingomonadales bacterium
ATCTGACGACTGCCTTTGCCGTGGGCGCGGTGGGTGCTTGGCATCTTCTGAAAGACAAAACCAATCCCGGCGCGCGCAAGATGTTTTCGATGGCAATGTGGATGGCAGCGTTGGTTGCGCCAACACAAATTTTCATGGGCGATCTGCACGGCCTTAACACGCTGGAGCATCAACCGGCGAAGGTTATGGCAATGGAAGGGCATTATCAAAGCCACCCGGAAGGCGCGCCGCTGATCCTTTTTGGAATTCCAAACAGTAAGGAAAAGCGTGTCGACTACGCAATCGAGATTCCGAAAGCATCTTCGCTTATTCTCAAACATGATTTGAACGCACCGCTTGCCGGGCTGGATACTATTCCCGACAAAGACGAGCCGCCGGTCGGAATAGTATTCTGGTCATTCCGCATCATGGTCGGCTTAGGCTTTGCGATGTTGGGCATTGGTCTTTGGAGCCTATTCGCTCGCTTTCGCAAAAAACTTTATGATTGGACGTGGCTGCACCGCGCGGCAATGGTCATGGGACCATCCGGTTTTATCGCCGTACTCGCCGGATGGGTAACGACCGAAGTTGGTCGCCAACCATTCACAATATATGGCTTGCTCAGGACCAGCGAGAGCGCTGCGCCGCTTGATGCACCCGCCGTGGCAACATCACTCTTAGCTTTTGTCGTAGTCTATTTTATCGTCTTTGGTGCCGGTATTTGGTATATTTTCAAACTCGCCGCTAAAACACCGGAAGCACATGAGCCAACCCCGCAAGAGGCACCCATACGATCCGCCGGGATAACACCCGCAGCGGTAGTTCTTGATGGCGATATTGAGGAAGGAAGGCCGGCATGAACGGAATTGACCTAACTGTTATCTGGGCAGGCATCATCGCCTTTTCTGTCATGGTTTATGTAATCATGGACGGCTTTGATCTGGGCATCGGTATCCTGTTTCCCAATTTCAAAGTTGGGCCTGACCGCGATATGGCGATGAACAGCATCGCACCGGTATGGGACGGGAATGAAACCTGGCTCGTACTTGGCGGCGGCGGCCTGTTGGCGGCTTTTCCGATGGCCTATGCTATAATATTGCCGGCTCTCTATGCGCCATTGATAGCCATGTTGCTGGGGCTGGTTCTGCGCGGCGTGGCTTTTGAGTTTCGGTGGCGCGATCCGGCTCACCGTCCTCTTTGGGATTTTGCCTTTACCGCTGGCTCGGTGATTGCAACCTTCGCGCAAGGCATCTCGCTGGGCGCGTTGCTTCAAGGTATTACGGTTGAGGGGCGCGCCTATGCAGGCGGCTGGTGGGAATGGCTTACGCCGTTTAGCCTGCTTACCGGATTTGCGCTTTTGGCGGGCTATGCATTGCTCGGCTGTTGCTGGCTAATCTGGAAAACCGAAGGTCCGTTGCAACGCCAATGTTACAGCTATGCGGGACGGCTCGGCATCTTGCTGTTACTCGCCATCGTTGCAGTGAGTGCAGCAACTCCTTTTCTGGAAGCAGAATATTACACGCGCTGGTTGGCTTATCCCGGAGTTCTGGCAACGGCACAAATTCCGCTGGCAACGACGATCTTCGCGGCATTGTTTTTCCGGAGCTTGTCCAAGCGCAAAGAAGTTGCACCATTTTTCTATGCGCTTGGCCTGTTCGGATTAAGTTTGATTGGTTTGGCTGTTTCCATGTGGCCCGATGTCATTCCCGGTCGCATCACGATCTGGGATGCCGCGGCGCCCTATGAAAGCCAACTGTTCATGCTTGTTGGCGGGGGTATCATGGTGCCTGTTATTCTGGCTTATACTGGATGGGCCTATTGGGTTTTCCGAGGAAAAGTTGGGTCGGATGGGTATCACTAGTGACCTTTGATCCGCTATCACAGCAAAGAGAAGCTACTGACGAAAGCCCGCTGTTCAAACGGGTAGTATGGATGCTCGTCTATTGGGCAAGCGGCGTTTTGGCAATTGGTGCAGTTGGCATTTTCATCCGATTTTGGATCAAGAGTTAGATTGACCATTGCATAACGCTAACGTCCGCTTTTGCGCCCAAAGCGGACATAATCATCCGCCACAACACAAAGCAAAAATCAATGCGCCTCGCCCCAACTCGTGCCCGTGCCGATGTCCACGCCCAGCGGCACGCTTAGCTTCACCGCCGGCTCCGCTGCACCCGCCATGACGGTTTCGATCACTTTACTCGCGACTTCGATGTCGCCCTTGGGCAGCTCAAACACCAATTCATCATGCACTTGCAGCAGCATCTTCACATGCCCCAGCCCTGCCTCCGCTAGCGCTGGTTCCATCCTTGCCATTGCCCGTTTGATGATGTCGGCGCTGGTGCCTTGGATGGGTGCGTTGATCGCCGCGCGTTCGCTGCCCTGGCGTTCAGTGCCGTTGCCGGATTTTATGCGCGGGAACCATGTCTTGCGCGCGAAAAGCGTTTCGGAATAGCCGCGCTCTCGCACGCTTTCGAGCGTTTCCTGAATATATCCGCTAATGCCGGGGAAGCTTTTGAAATAGGCGTCGATCATTTCCTGCGCTTCTTCCGGTGTCGATTCCAATCGCTTGGCAAGGCCCCAGCGCGATATGCCGTATAGTATCGAGAAATTTATCGTCTTTGCGCGGCCACGTGTGTCGCGGTTCACTTCGCCAAATAGCTCTGTCGCGGTGCGCGCGTGGATATCTTCGCCTGCTTCAAATGCTTCTTTAAGCTCCGGCACATCGGCCATATGTGCAGCAAGGCGCAATTCAATCTGTGAGTAATCCGCCGCCATAATGACATTGCCTTCATCCGCCACAAAAGCGTCGCGTATCTGCCGGCCAGTTTCGGTGCGGATCGGGATATTCTGCAAATTCGGATCGGTCGAGGAAAGCCGCCCGGTCTGCGCGCCTGTCAGGCTATAGCTGGTATGCACGCGGCCCGTCTTGGCGTTGATCTGTTCTTGTAAGCTATCGGTATAGGTCGATTTTAGTTTCGCGAGCTGCCGCCATTCAAGCACTTTGCCCGCGATCTCGACGCCCTCACCTGCCAGCTTTTCCAGCACGGTCACGTCTGTGGAGTACTGCCCCGACTTACCTTTCTTGCCGCCTTTGAGCTTCATCTGCCCGAACAGAATTTCGCCAAGCTGTTTAGGACTGCTGATCGTAAAGGGCGCGCCGGCAAGATCGTGAATGCGTGCTTCCAGCTTCTCCATCTCGGAGGCAAATTCGCCTGACAATCTCGACAGCACAGCGCGATCAACCTTGATCCCATTGCATTCCATCCGGTTTAGCACTGCGATGGATGGCTTATCGACTATGTCATAAACCCGCGTCACTTTTTCAGGGGCCATGCGCAACCGCAGATGATACCAAAGCCGCAAGGTAACATCGGCATCTTCGGCGGCATATTTGGTCGCCTCGGGTAGCGCGACTTCGGCGAAACTGATCT
>CAKZNA010000206.1 GCA_937129355.1 uncultured Sphingomonadales bacterium
CGCGCTTATCGATACGGGCAGCCGGATGGACGAGGTTATCTTTGAAGAATTTAAAGGTACCGGCAACTCTGAAATTGTGCTCGATCGCAAGGTTTCCGACAAACGTATCTTCCCATCATTGGATGTTGGCAAATCCGGCACCCGTAAGGAAGAATTGCTCGTCGAGGATGAGAAGCTGAAGAAAATGTGGGTGCTTCGCCGTATCCTCATGCAGATGGGAACCGTCGATGCGATGGAATTCCTGCTCGACAAGATGAAAGATTCGAAGACCAACGAGGATTTCTTCGATTCGATGAATCAATAAACAGGTTTGCCGCGTAAAGATGGTGATCGAGCATGCAGTGCTGAATGTGAAGGCCGGTCAAACCGATGCTTTCGAATCGGCTATGCGCGAAGCAAAACCGCTTATTGCGGCCTCGCCTGGCTTTGAAGGAATCGAAGTCAGGCCATCTGTGCGCGAGGAAAACCAATATCTTCTGATCGTGCGCTGGCGCGATATTGCGGCGCATGAAGATGGCTTTCGCAAATCAGAACATTATGCCAAATGGCGCGAATTGCTTCATGGCTTTTATGAATCGATGCCGCAAGTTACCTATTTTGAGGAACCGATAGTTTCATGACCGAATTTCTCACATTCTTTGTGGCAGCAGCAGGCGGCTTGGGCGGCCCAGCAGAAATATGGGCTGCAATCTTAAAGGATTTCTCCAATCTTGGTGATCCCGGCGCGCTGACGGCGTTTGGCACGGTGATCTTGATTGATCTGGTTCTCGCGGGAGACAATGCGATTGTTGTTGGCGCGCTTGCGGCTGGACTGCCTGCGGACCAACGCCGCAAAGTTATCTTGATCGGGATAGGCGCTGCGCTTGTTTTGCGGCTTATATTCGCGCTGCTCGTTACAACATTGATGGGGGTTGTTGGCTTGATCTTTGCGGGCGGCCTGCTCCTGCTTTGGGTAGCATGGAAATTCTGGCGCGAATTGCGCGATGATGCCCACCAAAGCGCGGGTTCACCCGAAGTGGAAGGCGATTCTGATAGCGGTCTGAAACCCGCCAAAAGCTTCGCAGCCGCTGCATGGGGCGTTGCCGCTGCCGATGTTTCCATGAGCCTCGACAATGTGCTTGCGGTCGCAGGCGCAGCAAAAGACCATCCCGGCATCATGATCGTTGGCCTGATCGTTGCAGTCGCACTCATGGGTGTTGCCGCCAACTTCATCGCCAAGCTTATCGAGCGCTATAAATGGATCGCCTATGTCGGCTTGCTCTTGATCTTGTTTGTCGCACTTAAAATGATCTACGAAGGCGCGACAGATCCGCAATTGGGTGTGCTGTCGCTGTTTGGATAGTTGGTTAGGCTAACCACTCCCCGAAAAACGCCGCTGTCCTTGAATCCGCCAACGTTGCGCCTTCCTCATCGCGGCGGTCGCCGGTTTCGGTGGCGAAGCCGTGGTCTAGGTCTTCATAGTCATGCAATGTCACTTTGGCGTGATCGTCCAGCCCTGCATGCATCGCGGCCTGAGCCTCCGCATCGACAAAACCATCGGCGGTCGGGATGTGGAGCATGAGCGGGTTTGCGATGGCGTGGGATTCGCCGATCATTTCGTTGATTCCTACACCGTAATAACCGACAGAGGCCGTAATATCGGTGCGTGCTGCGGCGATATAAGCCAGCTTTCCGCCAAGGCAATATCCCACACAACCAACCTTTACTACTGGCTCTCCACCAAGTGTACCGCCGCGAATGGCGTGAATTGCCGCTTCGATATCCTTTACACCATCATCGGCATCATATTGGCCGAAATAGCCGAAAGCTTCCTGCAATTCTGCCTCGACATCCGGGTTCAGCTGAACCCCTGGGGCAAATCGCCAGAAAATATCGGGCGCAATCGCTAAATACCCATCTGCGGCGAGTTTATCGCATTTCTGCCGGATACCAGGATTCACGCCGAAAATTTCAGGAATAACGATAATCGCGGCTTTGGCCGTTCCAGCCGGTCTGGCAAGATAGGCCGCAAATAGCGCATCTTCATCAAGCGCCTTAATCTGTGTCATGTCACCCATCTTGCTCTCCTTTGCATCGCCGACCGCATTAGCATTTGTTTGATTCGCCTATTTCCCTATAATCAATAACAGCGGCGCAGTTTAGCGCCAATATTTCAGAAAAGGCTGTGTCCGATGAAAATGAATGTAGAGATTGATTGCACACCAGAGGAAGCACGGCGTCTTTTGGGATTGCCGGACGTAACCAAGGCCAACGATGCCTATGTCGAAAATCTCAGCAAGATGATGAAAGGCGTTTCCAACGTCGATCAATTGAAAGAACTTGGCGAGCAGATTGCACCAATGGGCCAGATGGGGCTGCAACTGTTTCAGCAAATGATTGAAACTGGCGCGAAAGCGGCCTTTTCGAGCGGGTCTTCCAAAGGCAAGTCGAAGAAATAGCATAACATTATGATGGCCGGCGACACCATATTCGCGCTGTCGAGCGGCGCGCCTCCGGCTGCGATTGCGATTATCCGGATTAGCGGGCAGGGCGCGTTTAATGCGGTGGAGGCTTTGGCCGGGCGGATTCCAGCTCCGCGCAATCCATCGCTCGCCAAACTTTATGACCCCAAAGATTCAGGATTGCTTGATGAAGCACTACTGCTGACATTTCCGGGGCCGGACAGCGCGACGGGCGAAGATCTGGCTGAACTTCACCTTCATGGCGGTAAAGCGGTTGTCAGGGCAGTGAAGGCGGCACTTGAGGGGCTTGAGGGTCTGCGCAAGGCGGAGGCGGGGGAATTTACACGGCGTGCTTTCCAAAACGGCCGGCTGGACCTTAATGAAGCGGATGCTTTGGGTGATTTATTGACAGCAGAAAGCGAATGGCAGCGAAGAGCCGCCGCGACGATGCTGGGCGGCAAATTTGGCGCAAAGATTGAAGGGTGGCGCGAAGAGATTTTGCGTGCCTCTGCATTGGTCGAGGCCGATCTGGATTTTTCGGATGAAGATGATGTCGAGAATTCCAATAATACAACAATATCAAATATATGTGATGAATTAGTAATTGATATCAATAGTTTGCTGGAAAACCCTCCCGTAGAAAAGCTTCATGACGGCATACGCATTGTGCTGGGCGGTCCACCTAATAGCGGTAAATCAACCCTGCTCAACGCGCTGGTGGACCGGGATGCAGCCATAGTGTCCGACATTGCGGGCACAACGCGTGATATTATTGAGATACCCGTCGCGCTGGCGGGTATTCCGCTCCTTTTCGTCGATACGGCGGGTGTTCGCGAAAAATCAGATGACGAGATTGAGGCAATAGGTATTGAGCGTGCGCAAAACGCCTTTGCAAGCGCGGATATTATTCTTTGGCTTGGTACAGAGGGAGAGGGCCCCGAACATTCCAATCTTGTTGAAGTTGATTCAATGGCGGATGATCCCAATAGAATCAGGAAGAGCGATGATGCGCTCAAACTATCCGCCAAAAACGGGGAGGGTATGGCGACGCTTACGCAGCGCTTGGTGGATATCGCGCGCGATCTGCTTCCACCTCCAGACAGTCTTGCGATCAACGCACGGCAACGCGGCGAATTGGCCAAGGTTGTTGATGCACTGGAAGGCGCAACCTCAAGCGAGGATTTGCTGATTGCAGCAGAGCAGCTCCGGCAAGCTCGGCTAGCGCTCGATGCACTAACGGGGCGGGCGCATACCGAAGATATGCTCGACGCTCTGTTTGGACGCTTTTGTATTGGAAAGTGAAACCAGCATTGTTTCACGTGAAACACAGGCCGTTCTGGCGAGATGGTTTTGACCTGCCGATAACCCTGCGCTAAGGGCGCTGCCATGGCTAATGGCGCAAATCTGGATTTTGACATTATTGTCGTTGGTGGCGGTCATGCGGGAACCGAAGCTGCCGCTGTGGCGGCGCGCATGGGCTGCCATGTTGCGCTTGTCTCTTTTGACAAGGATAAAATTGGCGCCATGTCCTGTAATCCCGCGATAGGCGGGCTCGGGAAGGGGCACCTGGTCCGCGAGGTAGATGCATTTGACGGCTTGATCGCGCGCGCAGCCGATGATGCCGCGATCCATTACCGCATGCTCAACCTGTCGAAAGGGGCGGCTGTCCAAGGTCCGCGTATTCAGGCGGATAGAGAGTTGTATAGCGGATCGATTCGGCGCCAGCTTGCTGCGACCGAAAATCTCGAAATTTTGGAGGGTGAGGCAGCTGCGCTTCTGTTTGCCGATGAAAGCAATAGTAGCATCAACGGCATAGCGCTTGCTGATGGGACGGAAGTTGCCGCTAAGGCCGTCATCCTGGCGACAGGGACATTCCTCGGCGGGACGCTATATCGGGGCGAAGAGCGGATAGAGGGCGGACGCGTTGGCGAGGATAGCGCGCTAAAACTGGCGGCACAGATTCGCGGCGCAAATCTACCCATGGCACGGCTTAAAACTGGCACACCGCCGCGTATCGATGGGCGGACGATAGATTGGGCATCCTTGCCCGAACAACCGTCCGATGACGACAATTGGACAATGTCCGCTATGTCGCAGGCGCGCTCGCAGCCTCAGTTATTTTGCGCGATCACCCGAACGAATCCC
>CAKZNA010000207.1 GCA_937129355.1 uncultured Sphingomonadales bacterium
ATCGCTCGGTGGGGACCCGATTCAGGCGACGATAAGTGAGATTGACGGACGCGCGAATGAGGCCACCGGCGCTTTTACGATTGTGTTTCGTTTAAAGGCGCGGCCACGGCTTAGGTCCGGCCAGATCGGAACAGCGGCAATCACGCTTCCAGCGGCAGAAGACGGCAGCTTGCAAATTCCGGCCAGCGCCTTGTTTGGCGTCAGAACAGGCGAAGGTCTGGTCTATGTGGTGAGTAAGGAAAACCGCGTCGAAACCCGCAATGTCAGCGTCGAGCGCGTGATGGATGATTTTGTCATTATTTCCGGCGGTGTTGGCCCCGGCGATGTCATTGTGACGCGCGGCGGCGAAAAGCTGCGTACCGGATCGAAAGTTCGTCCCGTTGCGGCGACCGGATAGGTAGCGCCCGTGCATGTAGCCGAAATTGCGATCAAGCGCTGGCAGCTGACTTTGGTGCTGTTCGCACTGCTTGCCGCGCTTGGCTATTCGGCCTTCACATCGACGCCGCGTGCGGTTGACCCGCATTTCAATATTCCCGTTGTAACCGTCGTGGCAGCTCAGCCGGGTGCGGATGCCGCCGAAATTGAACAGACCATCACCAAACCGATTGAAGAAATCCTTCAGAGCCTAGATGATGTAAAGGAAGTCCGCTCCAACAGTTCGGATGGCAATGCTGTCATCACAACCGAATTTGACTGGTCGGGCGATCCGGAAGAATATTTCAACGATGCGGTGCGCGAAGTGAGTGCGATCAGGGACCAGCTTCCCGAAAGTCTGGCGGCCCTGGATTTCACCAAAGCGACCACAACCAATCCTGCAATTGTTCAAGTCGCGTTAGTTAGCGAAACGGCAAGCTGGTACCGGATGGAGAAATATGCGCGGGATTTGAAAGACGCCTTTGCCCGTCTTCCCAATGCGCGCAAAACCGAAATTTATGGATTACCTCAGCCGGAGGTTACGGTTGCAATTGATGCCGGACGGCTGGCCGAGCTTCGCCTTCCGGTAACCGCTGTTGCCGATGCGGTCCGGCAAGGCGGAGCGGATATTCCTGGTGGCTCGGTCACTAGCGGAAGCCGCCGCTTCAATGTTGAAACAGGCGGCGCTTTTCGGACCTTGGATAGCGTCAAAAATCTGCCGCTGCGCAGTTCGAACGGATCGGTTTTGCGTGTCGGGGATGTTGCCAATGTGCATTGGGGTTCGGAAGAAGAGCGCGTTAAGCTGTCGCATAATGGACGCCGTGCAGTTTTCGTCACCGCGAACCAGAAAGAGGGCGCGGATGCTACAACGCTGCGCAATCAGCTTATCGAAGCTCTGGAGCGTGAAAAGAAAATTCTGCCGCAAGATATTGAGGCGGTGGTCCAGTTTGATCAGAGCAAAGATATCCAGTTCCGGTTGCGTGAATTGGCCCGTGATTTCTCAATCGCGGTTTTTCTTGTGATCTTCACGCTTCTGCCGCTTGGTTTGCGCGCTTCGTTGATTGTCATGATCTCGATACCCCTGTCGCTAGCATCCGGCTTGCTCGCCAACAGCTTTATGGACTGGAATTTGAGCCAGCTGGTGGTGGCCGGTTTCATCTTGTCGCTGGGCCTTTTGGTGGACGATTCAATTGTGGTCGTGGAAAATATATCAAGGCATTTGCGGATGGGTAAAACGCGCGATGACGCCGCCATCGACGGCACGAAGGAGATTACTAAGGCGGTTCTCGGCTCGACCGGCGTCCTCGTTTTTGCCTTCCTGCCGCTTTTATTCCTTCCGGAAGGAGCCGGTCAATTTACCAAGAGTTTTATTGGCACGATTATCTTCACTGTCCTCGCCTCGATGATTGTTTCGCTCACCATCGTACCTTTTTTGGCGAGCCGTATATTACAGCGTGATGCAGACCCCGAGGGTAACGCTGTGCTTAAATGGATGAACCGAAATATCGAGCGGCTCTATCGGCCGACATTGCACCGCGCACTTAACGCGCCGCGCCGGACGGTATGGAGCGCGCTCATCCTAACAAGCGCTGCTTTCTTTCTGGTCCCCGTGCTTGGCTTCAGCCTCTTTCCCGATGCGGATACCAGCTATTTCCGGGTCACTGTGGATGCCGAGCAGGGTTCCAGCGTTGCACAAACAGAATCGATTGTGCGCAAGGTTTCCGCAATTCTCGCCGCCGAGCCAGATATCAAAACGCGCGCGGAAAATGTGGGGCGGCGAAACCCGCAAATATTCTATAATGTGTTTCC
>CAKZNA010000208.1 GCA_937129355.1 uncultured Sphingomonadales bacterium
CCGGTCCCCCGGTTTGAGGCGCTTGGCCGGGCGGGCAAAAGCACGCCAGATATTGCCGGAAACCTGTTTATGAAGATTAAGCGTGATCTCCACATCTCCGCCTCCGCCGTGAGCCCTCGCCGGACGGATAGCCGCCAAAGCGGCGCGAAGAACGCGGGTGTCATTTAAAACGAGAACATCCCCGGCGCGTAAAAGCGTCGGTAAATCGGAAACAGTATGGTTGGAGAATTTTGCGCCGGAGCCGACATGGAGCAGCCGTGCGCTATCTCGCGGTACGGCAGGCCGGAGCGCAATGGCGCTTTCCGGCAACTCGAAATCGAAAGCATCGACATTCATAATAACAGAGCTTTCGAAACGCAGGACAGGCCTGCGCTTCTGTGGGAAATGGCCGGTATTATGTAGCCGTCATTTTAACGAGCTTGCCGGGGCGCAGGCCGGCCTGCTCATAGTCGAAGCTTGCATAGCCGCGCGAGATTGATTTGAGGCGGTCGTAAAAGTCGAACACCACTTCGTTCAGCGGCAGTTCGTATGTCACCTGTGCGCGGTCGCCCACATAGGTCAGGTTCTTCTGCACGCCGCGACGATCTTGGCAGAGTTTGAGAATACCGCCGAGATATTCGTCAGGGCAATAGATCACTGCTTCGATCCACGGTTCTTCCATCTCCGCGATTTTGACGACATCGGGCATGTCAGCCGGGTTATGCAGAAACAGTTCTTCGCCGTTATTCTGCACGATTTTGTAAACCACCGACGGCGCAGTGGTAATCAGGTCGAGGTCATATTCGCGGGTGAGGCGTTCTTGAATGATTTCCAAATGCAGCAGGCCAAGGAAACCGCAGCGAAAGCCTTGCCCCAACGCGGCGCTGCTTTCCATCTCGAAGGTAAAGCTGGCATCGTTGAGGCGCAGCTTGCTGATGCTTTCGCGTAGTTTGTCAAAATCGGCTGCATCGACCGGGAATAGCCCGCAAAAGACAACCGACTGTACTTCTTTGAAACCCGGAAGCGGTTCGCTTGCGCCGCCTTTAACAGTGGTGATTGTGTCGCCGACGGCGGTTTGCGAGACTTCTTTGATCTGCGCAGTGATGAAGCCGATTTCGCCAGCGGCGAGCTCTTCCAGCTGTTCGATCTTTGGCCGCATACAGCCGACACGGTCGACCAGATGTTCGGTTCCCTGCGCCATGAATTTGATCCGCTGTGCCTTCTTCAGAACACCTGCCACAACGCGGACGAGGATCACCACACCGAGATACGGATCGTACCAGCTGTCGACCAGCATAGCCTGAAGCGGCGCATCGCGGTCGCCTTTTGGCGGGGGTATGCGTGTGACCACGGCTTCCAATACTTCTTCGATGCCAATGCCGGACTTTGCCGATGTCAGAACGGCATTGTCAGCCGGAAGCCCGATGATTTCCTCGATTTCGTTTTTGACCTTGTCGACTTCTGCGGCGGGCAGATCGATTTTGTTGAGCACCGGAACAATCTCGTGATCATGTTCGATCGATTGGTAAACATTGGCCAGCGCTTGCGCTTCCACGCCCTGTGCTGCATCCACGACCAACAGCGCGCCCTCACATGCGGCCAGACTGCGCGATACTTCATAAGCAAAATCGACATGCCCCGGCGTATCCATCAGGGACAGCTCATATGTCTCGCCATCCTTCGCGGTATAGTTCAGCCGCACGGTCTGCGCCTTGATGGTGATGCCGCGTTCCTGCTCGATATCCATATTATCGAGAACCTGTTGGCTCATCTCGCGCTCGCTCAGGCCGCCAGTCTCCTGAATCAAGCGGTCAGCAAGCGTGGATTTGCCATGGTCGATATGCGCGATGATCGAGAAGTTACGGATATGGGAAAGCGGAGTTGTCATGTTGCAGCGCCGTTAGCAAGGGAGCGTGGCTAAGGGAAGCAGGATGTGGGTTTAGGGCCTCTTGAGCCCCCAGCGTTTCATATGTTGCGTGCTGCTGTGATAGAAATTGGATACGATAAGATACTAATTTTAAAAGAGTTTCATATTTCCTCAATAAAATTTGAACCCTTTCTGCTCCCGCTACGACTTATCTCCAGATGACGAAATTCATCGACCTGCAAATGAAAGTTTCAAACCCATTTTGAATTTTAAGGAGACCTACAATGTTTAAGAAATCAATCCTCGCACTTACCACCGCAGCAATCGCACTTTCGGCCACAGCCGCCGAAGCAAAATCCAAGAAAGAAAAGCGCGCTGCACAGATCCCCACCTGCTCTCAGTCGGTTGGCACAGTAGCCGTGGTCGACCCTGAAAATCGCTGGTGGTATAATTACAAGCTGGAAAGCCCGCAGAATATCATCAAGTTTCTCGCGCTGAAATCTGGTTGCTTCCGTGTTGTTGACCGTAGCCGCGGCCTGGATGCTGCCAAGGGTGAACGCGCTCTTGCCGATAGCGGAGAGCTTCAGTCCGGTTCGAATTTTGGCAAAGGCCAGATGAAAGCGGCCGACTTTTATCTGGTACCTGACATGGTGTCGGTAAACCGTAAAGGTGGCGGCTTTGGGATTGGCGGCGGTATCGCTGGCGGTCTGGGCGGCGGCTGGCTCGGCGGAACTCGCGGCAAGATTGGTCTTAACAAGAAAGAGGCCAATGTGACGCTGACCCTGGTTGATGCCCGCACCACCGAAAGTGTTCGCCTGACCGAAGGTTATGCCAAGAAGAAAAATTTGAAATGGAGCCTGGGCGGCGGTGCTCTCAATTTCTTCGGCGGCCCGATCGCTGGCCTAGAAATTGGTAGCTACACCAACACCGATATCGGTCAGGTGATGACGCTGGCCTACGTTGATGCCTTCAAAGACATGGTCACTCAGATGGGCGGTCAGATCAACGAAACAAACTAAACTCCTCCCCAACGGCGTCTTGCCCCAACAGGCGTCACGCGGCGGGCCGGTCCTCCACCCCAGGGCTGGCCCGTTTCGCTGTTCGCTGTACTTTTACTTGCACGCGTGATTTGCAACCGCAATGCGGCCGCGCTAGACTTTGCGGTAGGAGAATGAGGAGAGAGCGTTATGGGAAAGCTGCAATATCTACCCGCAAATATCAGCAAGGATGCGCTGTGCGAGGTTATCGCGCAGGATGGTGCCGCGATTATTGAAGGCGTGCTTGATACCGGCCAGCTTACACAGCTTAAATCCGAAATCATGCCCTATGTTGAAGCAACCCATGTCGGACAGGACGATTTCACAGGCCACCTTACAACGCGCACCGGTGCGCTGGTGGCGCGCTCGGCCACTTGCCGCGGTCTTGTTATGGACGACCTTATACTTGGCACTGCGCAAAGTTTCCTGAAACCTTATTGCGAGCATATCCAGCTACATTTGACTCAAGTCATCCGCATCATGCCGGGGCAAGAGAAACAAGTGCTCCACCGCGACCGATTGGCTTGGGGCGGCTTCATACCCGACAAGATAGAACCACAGCTCAATACCATCTGGGCGGTTTCAGATTTCAGCCGCGAAAATGGCGCGACGCAGGTGGTGCCGGGCTCCAACAAATGGGACACCAAGCGAAAGGCAGAAGATGCCGAGATAGAATATGCCGAAATGGCGGCGGGGTCAGTGCTGGTCTATTCGGGAAGCGTCATTCATGGCGGCGGCGCGAATGAAGCAGACCATGACCGCATCGGCATCAACAATACCTATACGCTTGGCTGGTTACGGCAGGAGGAAAACCAGTATCTTTCCTGCCCGCCGGAAATTGCAAAAGGCTTTTCGCCCGAGTTACGCGATCTGCTTGGCTATACAATGGGCAGTTACGCGCTGGGCTATTTTACCCCGCCAACGGGTCCCGGGGTAAATCCCGAAGTCGTTCCGCCAGAATATCTTTTTGACCAAAAGGCCGCAGGTTGGGGCGAAACGCTCTACGATACCGAAGAAGAACGTTTGGAAATTATGGAGAGGGGCGGCGATTAAGACCTAAGCCCTAACTGTCCAGCCATTCTTCTAACAAGGCATTCACTTTTTCAGGCGCTTCCTGCTGCACCCAATGGGAGACGCCGGGCAGGCGTTGCAGGGCTAGGTTCGGAACCCATTCCTCTGTTCCTTCGCTGCAATGGATATTGAGCGCGGTGTCCTCCTCGCCCCAGATCATGAGTGTTGGTATTTCGACGCGATAGTCGCCCAAATCGACCACATTGCGGTTACGGACGAGCGCGCGGTAATAGTTCACCATGGCTGTTGCGACACCTGGACGCAGCGCGGCGCGGGCATATACGTCAAGCGCCTCATCGGGAAATTTGCTTTTGTCGATTGCCATTTTGTGAAAGGCGTCTTTGACGGTTTGCGCATCGTTTTTGAGGAGCATGCGTTCAGGCAGGCGCGGCAACTGGAAGAAGAAGATATACCAGCTCTTCCAGAATTGCCGCCATTTGAACAATTCGCGCTCGCCGACCTTTGGATGCGGGACATTCATGATGACCAACCTGTCGATCGCGCGCAGTTTCAATATTGCAAAACTCCACGCAACGATGGCGCCCCAATCATGCGCGATGACCATAATTTCTCGCGTGGGATGTTCTGCTCTTGCTGCGTCGATTAGTGCCGCTACATCTTGGGTGAGGTGGTCAAGCGCATAGGCACGGCGTCCTTCCGGCTTGTCGCTTTCGCCATAGCCGCGCATATTCGGGGCCCAGACGCGCCAGCCTTTTTCGGCTAGCATTGGCATTTGATGCCGCCATGAATAGTTTAGCTCGGGAAAGCCATGCAAGCAGATGGCGAGCTTTTCGCTATCCGCAGGCCCGCATTCTGCAAGCTCCAGCTGTAAGCCATTGGCTTGCACGAAACGTCTTGAAATGCCGTAGTTTTCTGCACCAGGCCAACCAGCTTGGTCCGGAACTTTCATCTGTTTTATCCTTAAATCGGTCGCTGTTGGTCCGCTACGTTTAACATCTAATAAAGTCCAGCGAAAATAATATGTTGAGTGCATACTAGTGCTAAAATTGAGATGAAATGACTTATCGGCAGCCTAATCCTACACATCCGTCCCATTTTCGGCCTCTAGATACTTGGCGATGGATTGACTCGCGCCCGCGAACAGCGCAGTCTCGGCTTAAGAGATTGGATGGAGTAGGAGCAGACATGGCGGGCAAGAAAAGCAAAAAAAAGAGTAAGAAGCCGGCGTTCAACTTTGGCGGTTTTGAAGCCGCGAATGAAGCCACCATGGCGCTTGGCCCGATGGCCGGTTTGGCACGGGAAGATTTTGCCGGCGCAATCGGTGTATTGCTGAAACAAACAGCGGCGCAGCCCGATGCAGCCTTTCGTGCGGTGAGCGGGTTTAACGAAGATGCCGTAAAAATTATGACCGGCAAATCCGATATCACTCCGGACCCGAAAGACAAACGTTTCAAGGACCTTGCGTGGCAGTTTAATCCATTCTTCAAAGCAGGCGCGCAATATTATCTTGCAATGCAAAAGGGCATTAAGGGCTGGGTTGACGAGCTGGAGCTGGATGCGATTGAAAAGGATCGCGCCAATTTTGTTAGCCAGATGATTATCGATGCAGTTGCGCCAACCAACAGCCTGCTCGGCAATCCAACCGCGCAGAAGATGGTTGTCGATTCTGGTGGATTGAGCCTGATCAAGGGGCTGAAAAATGCCTATGATGACATCACCAAAAACGACATGATGGTCAGCCAGGTGAACAAGAAGCCGTTCAAGCTTGGCGAGAATGTTGCGACGTCAAAAGGAGCCGTCGTCTACCGCGACGAGATGATGGAACTGGTCCAATATGCAGCGACCACTGATGAGGTCCATGAGATTCCACAACTGACCATCCCGCCGCAGATCAACAAAATGTATATCAACGATCTGACACCGGAAAAAAGTGTGATCAAATGGCAATGCGATCACGGGATTCAGCCCTTCACTATCAGTTGGAAAAACCCGCAGGAAGACGATCCGGCATGGGATATGGCGGACTATGTTGATGGCTGCATCCGCGCGCTGGATGTGATTCAGGAAATCACCGGCGCAAAGACCGTGAATATCTCTGGCGCATGTTCTGGCGGGCAGACAATGTCGGTTATGTTGTCGAAGCTTGCTGACAAGGGCGATGACCGTGTTGGCTGTGTCACCATGATGGTTTGCGTGCTGGAGCCGAAACAAGGCGATACCGAGGTTAGCAGTATGGTGAGCGACAATGCCACCGCATTGGCGCGGCAACGGGCGAGCAAGAAGAAGCTTATTCCCGGCAATGATATGGCGCGCGGTTTTGCCTGGCTTCGGCCCAATGACCTTGTCTGGAACTATGTGATCAACAACTATCTGCTGGGCATGGACCCGCCGGCATTTGATATTCTGTTCTGGAACGCGGATGCGACCAATCTTTCGACGGCGCTGATGACCGACTTCCTCGATCTGTTTGATGCCAATGCCTATAAAGAAGCGGGCACATATGATGTGGCGGGACACACGCTGGATCTGACCAAGGTGAAAAACGACATGTTCATTTTGGGCGGAACCACCGACCATATTACGCCGTGGAAAGCATGCTACCGATCGACGCAATTATTCGGCGGGAAGAATATCGAATTTATCCTGTCACAAGCCGGACATATGCAGGCAATTCTGAATCCTCCGGGCAATCCAAAGGCAAAATTCTTCCGCAACGACAAAAAGAAGAAACCGCCAGCGGATGTCGAAAAATGGCTGGACGGGGCAGAAGAGAATGCCGGAAGCTGGTGGCCATATTGGATCGAATGGCTAACAGCGCGTGCAGGCAAGAAGGTTGCTGCGCCGAAGAGTTTGGGCAGCAAGAAGAACAAGGCGTTGGAGCCCGCGCCCGGGCTTTATGTGCTGGATTAGCGCCACACGCCGCTTTCCCCTTGCAAAGCGCTGTGCTGACTCTAGTGTAAATTCGCGACCGGCAAACAGGGACAGTATTTATGGCTAAGGCGAGCAAGCCGAAAACGGGCAAACAGGCGACGAAAATCTCTGCAGGCGCGAAAGTGAGAAAGCCGACAAGCAAGAAGCCGAACCGCAAGAAGCATCCGGCCGGGCGCGATCCCATATTCACCATGGAAACTTTCGATGGACGCGAGCTTCGCGTTGCGCGCTGGCACGGACCGAAAAAATCGAAACATTTGCCGATCTTGTTTTTCAACGGCATCGGCGCGAATATAGAGGCGATGTCGCCGCTCGCCGATTTGTTAAGCGACCGCGATTTTGTGACTTTTGATATGCCGGGTGTTGGCAGTTCTCCGGAACCCACGATACCTTACAACGCGATTATGATGGCGCGCATCGCGGCACTGCTTCTCGACAAGTTCGAAATAGAAATGGTTGATGTGATGGGCGTCAGCTGGGGCGGCGCAATGGCGCAGCAATTCGCGCTTCAGCATGGCGACCGTGTCAACCGCGTGATCCTGAAAGCCACAAGCGCTGGCATGTTGATGGTGCCGGGTAATCCGGCAGCGCTCACCAAAATGGCCGATCCTCGGCGCTATATTGACCCCGACTATATGGCGAAGCATTTCAAAACGCTTTATGGCGGCGAAACAGCGGGTAAGGAGGGCCATATCGGCCGGATAACGCCACCGACCCCGCGCGGCTATTTCTATCAGCTATTTGCGATGTTCGGCTGGACCAGCGCGCCATTTCTGCCCTTTATGAAAAAGCCAACGCTGATCATGATGGGCGATGATGATCAGATTGTGCCGATCGCAAACGGGCATTTCCTGAAAATGCTCATCCCGAATAGCAGGCTTTATTCCGTCAAAGGCGGAGGGCATCTGTTTATGCTCAGCCATGTCGATGAAGCGGTTGGTGAAATCCGTACATTCCTAAATGAAGGCGATCCAGAGGATTTGAAGAAAGCGGCCTAGTCCATGCGAATATTGTCTACCTTGTGCCTCGCATTCCTTTTTTTTGCATGCACGGTGGAAAGTGAGCCTGCAAGCGCGCATCGGGACGACAGTGCCTCTGGAATGCTGATTATCGGCAATAAGGGCGAAGATAGCATTAGCCTGATTGACCTATCGAATGGCCGCGAATTGAAACGGTTGCCGACCAGCGGTCCCGCACCACATGAGATAGCTACCTCGCCAGATGGTAAAGTCATTGCGGTGGTGCATTATGGCGGCAATGGAATTGAATTGTTTGATGTCAAGGCGCGCAAGGCGATCGGTACGATCAACCTTCCCGATGGCGCCCGCCCGCACGGGCTGGTCTGGTTACCCGACGGACGGATGGTCGCAACAGCGGAAGGTGTGAACGCGATTGCAGTTATCCGGCCATGCGGCCCGAACGAGCGTTGCACATCACCGGCTTACACCTACCGCATGATTTCGACCGGCCAGAAGGGCAGCCATATGGTCGCCGTGTCCCCCGATGGAAACCGGGCATATGTCGCAAATCTTGGTTCGGCATCGGTGACTATGGTGGATGTGAGAAGCTTCAAGAAGTTGAAGGATGCAGCGGCCGGAAAGGGTACAGAAGGGATCGCGATTACCGCCGATGGCAAGGAAGTTTGGGCGAGCGCGCGCCCGACCAACAAGGCCTATATTTACGATGCGGCGACGCTGAAGAAAAAGGCCGAGGTGGATGTGGGCAAATTCCCGCTGCGCATCATCGCCAGCCCCGACGGCAAACATATGGTCACGTCCAATCTTCAGGATGGCAGCCTGAGCGTGATTGATGTGGCGACGCGAACAGTGGTGCGCACGATTCCCGTACTTGGCGGAGGAGACGAACGGCAAGTCACGATAATCTTCTCACCAGATGGAAGCCGTATTTACGCGGCGCTAACCGGAGCGAATAAAATAGCCGAAATCGATTTTGCGAGCGGTAAGCAGCTGAGGCTGCTTTCCGGCGGCACGAAGGGCGATGGACTGGCGATTGTGCCAGCGCCACAATAACCCCGCTTCCCTTTTCTTCCCAAGCCGCTAGCATCCCGAATCGAGAGATTGGGTAGGCAGGGGAGACAGTTACCTATGCGGCATATTGCGATAATCGGGTCGGGGCCTGCGGGATATTATACGGCAGAGGCGGCGCAGAAGAAATTTGGCGAGGATGTCCAAGTCGATATTATCGACCGGCTCCCCGTTCCGTTTGGCCTTATTCGTTTTGGCGTTGCGCCTGACCATCAATCGATCAAAGGCGTGGCAAGGCGGTATGAAAAGGTCGCCCTGTCCGAAAATGTACGCTTTGTTGGCAATGTATCGGTCGGGGATGATGTGACCGTTACACAGCTTCAGGAAATATATGATGCGGTTGTGCTGGCAACCGGTGCGCCGAATGACCGTATGCTCGACATACCGGGTGCAGAACTATCTGGCGTGCATGGCAGCGCCGCCTTCGTTGGCTGGTATAATGGCCATCCCGATTTTACCGATTTGGCGCCGGACCTTTCGGGTGAGCATGTTGTGGTTATCGGCAACGGCAATGTGGCGCTGGATGTGGCGCGTATCCTGTCCAAAACCGAAAGTGAATTTGGCGGCAGCGATATTGTCGGCCATGCGCTGGAAGCCTTGCAAACGGCCAATACCAAAACGGTGACTTTCCTTGGACGCAGGGGGCCGCATCAGATTGCGATGACACCCAAAGAGCTTGGCGAGCTTGGCAGGCTGGAAAGGGCCAGCCCGCGCGTTGCGCCCGGCGATTTGCCAGAAGAAGGCGCCGATGCGCTGCTCGAACCTGGCATGCGCAAATCGGTGACCCATCTGCGCGATTTTGCCGCGATCCCCGATGGTGTGCGCAGTGAGAAACCAATCCTTATCGATTTCGATTTCTTCGCATCGCCCGTGTCAATCGAAGGAGACGGAAAGGTCGAAGGTGTAACTGTCGAGCGCACGGAGCTTGATGATGATCTGCGTAGCAGTGGCACCGGTGAAACCTATACTATCCCGGCGAGCCTGGTGGTTACCTGTATCGGATATCAAACCCCGCCGATTGAAGGCGTGCCATATGAACATGGCCGCGGCCGTTTCGCCAATGATGAAGGACGGATATTGCCGGGGCTTTATTGTGTCGGCTGGGCAAGGCGAGGGCCGAGCGGGACGATTGGCACCAACCGTCCCGATGGCTATGGAATTGTCGACCTGATCGATGAAGATGCAAGCAGCGGGCAAGGCAAAGAAGGCCGCGCTGCTCTGGATAATGTGCTAGAGGCACGCGGCAAAGAGCCAGTAAGATTTAGCGATTGGAAACGCATCGAGGAAGCCGAAGCGGCGCGCGCAAGGGATGGTGCACCACGGGAAAAGTTTACCAGCATCGAAGAAATGATCGGGGCTTTGAGTTAGAGCACGCTCTACCTTCAATGTGGACACTCACGGCTTTCTGTTAACGAGCCTCCATTTTTGCGATCTTTTTCATGGCAAAATTGGCGAGCCAGGGTGTGAAGCGGGTGACATAGTCGAACAGATACGCGTCTCTGCCTATGCGTTGACGCATTTTTCCCTTTTCAACAGCGCGCAGGATTTTGGCGGCTGCTTTGTCCGCATCAATGCCGGTCTTTTGCTGGATGGCATAGTTTCTTTTCGCGGCTTCAATATCATCCGACTCTTCCAGCGTGGCAGTAATCATCTCCGTGCGGATCGCGCCGGGATGGATGCTGGTTACACCGATGCCTTTCATACTCCATTCGGCCCACAAGCTGTCAGTGACGCCCTGAACCGCCGATTTGGTCGCGCAATAGGAGGACTGGCCGGGAAGGCCGACAAAGGATGACATGCTGGACAGATTGACGACATGCGCATCGCTTGATTTTGTCAGCGCTTCGTCAAAATAATGACAGCCATAAATCACGCCCCAGAAATTGATGCCGACAATCCGGTCCCAGTCTTCCAGGCTATGTGTCGAGAAATTCTTCTGCAACGTGATGCCGGCATTGTTGATCAGCAGGTTGATACCGCCATGTTCGGAAAGAACAGTCTCGCTAAACGCCTTCATCTGCTCGCGGTCCGTAACATCAACAACATGCTGCGTTACTTTTCCGGCATTGGCAGACAAGCTGGCGACCGTTTTCTGCAATGCTTCTTCTGAAATGTCGGCGAGCGCCAAATTGCAACCGCGTGCCGCCAAATCCTGCGCCAATGCACCGCCCAATCCGCCGCCTGCGCCGGTGACCACCGCGATCTGCCCCTGTTTAATTTGCATGATCAATATTCCTTTATACTGCCCGGCGGGATTGCTTTATTTGCCCCGTTAGCTTCTTGACGAAAAATTTGCCGAGCGCTTTGATCGTCGCGCCCTTCGGTGTCAGCGCCGCCAGTTTAAATTCGGTATTCTGCCCCTTTGCGTCGGCCTCTGCCCACATGCTGTGAATAGCATCGAAATAGGGGCGGGTGAGATCATTCCACTCGATCATTTCGAGAATGATGCCCGTGTCTGGATTTTCTACGTAAGACATGCGTGCAAGACCATCGACACCAGAGTCCACGATCGCTTCATATCCGTTATCCAGCGCTTGGTTATAGCTGGCCAGAAAATCATCAACGCATATTGCAAAATGATGCACGCCGGTAAGACCACGTTTTTGGGCTTCAGTGTAAATGGATGGCGTATCATGCAGCGGTTCGATGAGTTCGATCTGCATGTCGCCAACATAACCGAAGGCGATATGCACTTTCGTTGGGCCAGACTTCTCGCCGCGATAAAAGGCATTTTGCAGCGGCGACACATCGCGGGTCACTAAAAACCCGCCTATGCCTAGCGTCTTCCAATGTGCCATGGCCGCGTCGATATCATCAACGATATAGGCTATCTGCCGTACCGCTCCGAACATGTCCGGTAGTGGCGGTGTTTCCTTCAGATCACCCAGCTTCACGATGTTTCCCCCTTGTTTCCAACCGCCGCTTTGGAGTGAAAGTCGATCAGGTCACGGATTTTTTCATAATCCTGTGCCGTCGCACCATTTTCGGCGATGTAGAGGGCAGCGTTGCTTAGCGCGCCCATCAGCATATTCATCGTCAGGCCATCGGGCTTGCGGCCAAATAATTTGGCGGCGCGTTCACGGGCCGCTTTGGTGATGGCGCCGTCCATCGCATTGCGGTGGCGGAGCAGGTTCGGGGCATCAATCAAGATAATTTGGCGAAAATGTGGATCTTCGCAGCTCGCCATAAAACCCGACCAGATATCCGCCTGTTCGGCTTCCTGGCGATTTTCGATATTGCGGGCGCGCTCCTGTTCCATATCATCGACCACAGCGGTGAACAGTCCGAGCTTGCTCTCGAAATAATGATAGATTGGCCGGATCGTCATATCACACGCTTCGGCCACTTGTTCTAGACTGGTTTCCGCATATCCGCGCTCACCAAATAACTGCCGAGCCGCAGACAGCAGCTTTGCCTTGGTTTCTTCGCGGCGGTCAGCCTGTGTGCGACGATGCTGGGTCATGCGGATTGTTTCTCCTCATTGAGAACACATCTTATCCCGCCGGGATCACTAATTAGCGGCACGCAGTAATTACAATGGGTGCAGCCGCTATCGTAATTTTCATCGGCCTCAGCATTTTTGGCAAAACCCGGATCTTTGAGCAATGACCGTCCGATCTGAACAAAGTCAAACCCGGCTTCGAAAACCCCGTCGATATCCTTTCGGGTGGAGCAGCCGCCGATGTAAATGACGGGACAGTTGACTGCCGCCTTTATATTCTTGGCTGCCTCCAAAAGATAAGTCGGTTCATAGGGATATTTCCTCCACATTAGCGGTCCCATGACTTTGAACAGCGCTTTCATGAAGGCGCTTTTCTGCATCGCGATCATGCCGTTGGCGATACTGTCGCCGCGGAACATATACATGGTGTTGTAGCTCGACGTTCCCGCGCTGGGGATCAGGCCGTCAACGCCCGCAGCATCGAGTGACTTCGCAACTTCGAGCCCCAACGCATAGTCAACGCCGCCCTTCACCGCGTCGGTCATCGATATTTTTCCTAATATCGGGAAATCCGGACCGACTTCCTCGCGCATTGCCGCCAGCACTTCGAGCGGCAAGCGCATCCGCTTTTCATGATTACCGCCATATTTGTCTTTGCGCTTGTTGGTTTTGGGGCTGATAAATTGCGAAAGGCCGTAACCATGGCCAAAATGGATTTCGATCGCATCAAAACCTACCCGCTTCATATATCGGGCGGCTTCGCGATAGGTTCCGATAAGGTGGTCAATATCCGCCTGCGTCATCGCTGGCGCAATAAACCGGCCGACAGTTGCACCGATGCCCACGAACATTTTTGACGGGCCTTTTGGCGGCTGATCGCCTTGCAAATCCTTATTCTGAGAAAAATGCCCACAGTGAGTGACTTGCCCCGAAACCTTCGCGCCGGTTTTTTTGATATTGGCGATCATCTCCCGAAGTTTGTCTTCAATTTCGCCATGCAGCCACATCATGCTTTCCATGATCCGACCATCGGGCTCTGTGGTGCAATAAGACAGCGTAGTAAGGCCCACACCACCCTCAGCAATCGCCTGATGAAAATCATGTAGGCGCTGGCTAGGGGCGCCATTCGGAGTCATGCCTTCAAAGGTCGCCGCCTTCATGATGCGGTTCTTCAACCCCAGTTTGCCGAGCTTGGCAGGTTGAAATGCAATCGATTGAGAGGCCACAATATTCCCCATTGATAAACTTATGTAGCTAGATTACATAACTTAAGATTTTGAGATTGGCAAGCTGTGCAATTGAACCAATTGAATCATGGATGGGTAGGGATATGAAGCGCATATTAAAGATTATCGCGGTAGCATTGCTGGTTCTGATCGCTGGTTATCTCATCTATGGCTATATCGATGAGGCGATGCAGGATCGCTCTGACCTTGATCTGCCATTGGCTCCCGCTGCGACCAACGGCGTGCGGCCCATTTCTGAAATAGCGATGCCACCGGTAAACCCAATGGCCGCGCAAGGCGTCAATCCTCTGCCGCACGGCGAACCGGCGCAGCAGGATTCAACTAAAATATCCGGGCCGCTTGATAAAACTCGCAGATTGGAAGCTGATGAGCTGGCGTTTGTTCATTTGGGTCCCGGTCACTTTGGCGCATTCAACTCAAGTGAATATCCTGATGGCAGGCGACTGCTTTGGAGCAATGGCGTGAACGGGCTTTATAAGATCGACTATGAAACCTATGAAATTTATGATCATCTGCCGACCGAACAAGCAAAAGAATTTACCAAAAAGTGGGCGGACGGAATAACTGCCGAGTTGGATGAGAATACCGGCACGACGGCGCTCTATACAGCCTATAAAGCGCTTACACCGTTAATGAGTCTGTCCGGCATTTATACCGTAGTCGGGCACAACGGATGGATATATATTGCCAAGAAGGACGGCTCTGTAGTTGCCTATGGCGACAGCATAAAAGACGACCCTGCTTCAAAAATAGAATTAAAAGCCAAATTCCAACTTCCCAAAGAGCTGGCGGGCGCAAGTGTCGGCATGAATATGTCTTTTGATGGTTGGATCATCTTTCCAATGGAGCGGGGCGATCTTATCGCCGTATCCGAGGATTTGAAAGAATATCGCTCGATCCGGTTAAAGCATGCCGATACCGAGAATACTGAAACTCAAAGTGTTGGTTATGGCTGGGTTCGAAACTCGATTGCGATCGACAAAGACGGCGGCATTTATGTCGCCTCTCGCAATCACATGCACAAAGTAATCTGGGACGGTGACCAGTTTTCTACCGATGAAAAAGACGGTGCATGGACTGCGAAATACCGCAACGGCACCGGAGAAGGCACGGGGGCGACGCCAAGCCTGATGGGTTTTGGCGACGAAGATAAATTTGTCGTCATCACCGATGGTGACATGCGTATGAATGTGACTTTGTTCTGGCGCGATGGGGTTCCCAAAGGCTGGAAGACGCTTGAAGGTGCACCATCTAACCGCATTGCGGGCATGGCGCCGGCATCGATGGGTAAGCTGGATGTCCAGAAAATTCAGTCGGAGCAAACCGTTATTGTTGCTGGCTACGGCGCGCTGGTGGTGAATAACCGCCCACGCAACATACCGTTCTTCCTACCCAAGGATGGCAATTCGCTAGGGCTGCTAAACGGCCCTCTCGGCGGCAATCCGAAGTTCCAGCCCTATGGCGTGCAAAAATTCCAGTGGAATCCAGCCAATAAAAAGCTCGAAATGGCTTGGGTAAACGAGACGATGAGCTCTCCCAATGGTGTGCCGTGGGTCAGCCTTGGCTCCGGACAAGTCTATCTGATGGGCGCGCGCGACAATGAATGGACTATGGAGGCGATCGATTGGGCGACTGGAAAGCCTACATTCCACTACATATTGGGCGGCCAGAAATGGAATAACGAATATTCCGGTCCAACGATTGACGAGAAGGGGCGGGTGTTCGTGGGCACCATGTGGGGCAGAGCGCGAATCCAACCGAATGTTCCCCGTCCAGATTCTTCCTCGAAATAATGGTAACAGATTACTCGCGCTCATTAACTCTATTGCGGGTCATGCGCGACGGGTAACGCTAAAGCAGCCGCCCTACCGAGTGGATGGCAATCCCGACCAATCCGCCGACAAGCGTGCCGTTGATGCGGATGAATTGTAGGTCGCTGCCAACAACATTTTCGACGCGGTCGGTGAGCGTGCTTTCGTCCCATCCTTCGATTGTATCAGAGACCAGCGAAACGATTTTGTCGCCGTAATTTTCGGTGGTGCCAACTATCGCCCGCCTTGCGAAGCGATTGATTTGGCCTTTCAGCCGTTCGTCCTCTTGCAATGTTGTGCCCAGCTGCGTCAGCGCCTCTCCGAATTTTCCGGCCATTGCAGCATCGGGAGAACGTGCTGCTTTTAACAGGCCTTCGCGGCCTTGTTGCCAAAGGCTATCCATCCATTTGCCGATGGCGGGATTGGCGAGCAGCTCGTCTTTCCAATTCTCCACCTTTTTCTGCAGCGTTTTTTGGGTGCGCAAATCTTTGGCAAGTTTTGCTAGGCCCTCTTCGCCTTTTGCACGTAGCGGATGTTCGGGATCTTCGGCCATTTCGGACAGCATCTTTTCGAGCCCGTTAATGATGGAATTGGATAGCTTGTCGTCCAAACCGGTCCACCGCATGATCGTGTTCGCCCGCTCCTCCACCATCTTGCGGATCATTTCTTCATTGGCGTCCAGCGTCTTGGCTGCCCAAACAATGATGCCGTCCAGAAGCGGCAGGTGGCGTTTTTCCTTGATCATCGCTTCCAGTAGCTGACCGAGCAGCGGCGCGACTTTCAATTTGCTAAGCTGTTTATTGAGCGCTTCTTTGGCAACGCCGCCAAGACGCTCGTCATCCAGCGAGGCGACAACATCGCCCAGCATACGCGACGCACCCATCCGCATCCGCCCTTCGCCGCCGGTTGGTTGCATCAGGAATTTTCCGGCAGCGCCAGCCACATCCATTCGCTGCACTTTCCGCGCAACGATGCGCGTGGTCAGAAAATTGCTTTGCAGAAATGACGCCAGCGTCGTGCCGATGCGCGCCTTGTTGTTTGGGATAATCGCGGTGTGCGGAATGGGAATGCCCATCGGGTGGCGGAACAGGGCGGTGACGGCAAACCAGTCCGCCAAACCGCCAACCATTCCGGCCTCTGCAAAGGCGCGCAAGAAGCCCCAATTATGATGGATGTTATTTTCCAGATGCGTCGCAAAGACGAATATTGCCGCCATGGCGATTAACAGGCCAGTTGCGATGATACGCATCTGGCGAAGTTCTTCGGCGCGTGACCGGTATCGCGCCTGTTCGCTTGCCCCCAATTGATCGACTGTTTTCACGAGATATGTTCTAGCCCAGAATATGCGCTGCTGCCAATGCGGCGTATATATTGGTTATTCCGCAGGTTGGATGCCAGTATTGCCGTCAATAACACGGGCTGCGTCACGGTCTGGCTCCGGTGTCGCTTGAGGAGTGTCATCATCGGTTAATTTATAGTCGGAAAGGATACGGCTACCGACATTTCTTCCGAACCATTTTTCAATATCATCGGCGAGGCTGAAGCCGGCAGGAACGAGGGCGAGTGTCATAATCGTTGATAGGATCAGGCCGCCAATCACAACCACGCCCATGGGTTGCCGCCATGCGGAATCGCCGGATAAAGATAAAGCCGTCGGAACCATACCGGCAACCATCGCCACCGTTGTCATTACAATTGGTTGGGCACGTTTGCGTCCAGCGTCGATTAGAGCTTCATATTTGGGGATACCACGCTCCATCTCAAGTAGCGCAAAATCAATCAGCAAAATCGAATTCTTTCCGACAATCCCAATCAGCATAAGCACACCGATAAATACGGGGAGTGACAGGGCTGTCCCGGTTATCCATAGCAACAGCATGCCACCAAGCGGAGCGATCAGCAGTGATGCCATATTGACGAGCGGTGCCATGAATCTTTTATAGAGGAGCACCAAAACCGCAAAAACCAGTAATATTCCCGAAACCAGTGCGGTAGGAAAGTTATCAAACAATTCTTTTTGTATCTCATCCGTACCAACAGGGGCATTGGATACGCCCGGCGGTAAATTCGCCAATATCGTGTTTTCATTTAGCAACTTATCGGCGTCGCCCTTCACAACGCCGGGGGCCAAATCTGCCCCGACTATAATACGCCGCGATTGGTTGTAACGCTGAATCGCAGATGGTCCCGAACCAAAACGGATTGAAGCTACGCGACTCAACGGAACCGATCCGCCGCTGGCCGTGGGAACGGGTAAATTCTCAATCGTGGACAAATTAGTGCGAGAACTTTCGGGTAACATAACCCTTATCGGAATTTGACGATCTGATAGTGAGAATTTGGCGCTATTCTGGTCGATTTCACCCAATGTTGCGATACGGATAGCTTGGCTTAGCGCCACCGTCGTTACGCCCAATTGCGCGGCAAGGTCGAGGCGCGGTTCGATGATAATTTCTGGGCGCCGCATATCGGCGTTGATGCGCGGTGCCACGACGCCTTTAACCTGTTTCATTTGTTCAACTAGCGTGGTTGCCGTCTGTTCCAAAAGCACGGGATCGGAACCCGAGAGCATGATGGAAACGGCGCGGCCCGAGCCACCCCCGCCAGGGCCGAAATCCTGAAAAGAAACACGCGCATCTGCTATAGTTGTGAATTCTTCAGCAATCTCACGCTGAAAATCCTGGAGCGTACGTTCACGGTCATCGCGAAGCCCGACAAATATTCTTGAATTCCCTTCGCGGATGCTTTGCAGCGCAACGCCCACTTCTTGCTGTTCGTCGAGTATGTCTGCAACTTGTTTGGTTACACGTTCTGTTTGATCCAGCGTGGTTCCAGGGACCATGCCGACATTGACAATCGCAAAATCAGTGTCGGCGTCGGGGAAGAATTGAGAAGGGACGACAAAAAACATTCCTATCGTGGCCAAGAAAGCGGCGATGCCCACCATTACCATCTTCCAACGGTTATGCAGTGACCATTTCAGCATATTTACATATCGTTCCATCCACGGGCCACCGGCATGTTCTGCTTCGCCGTGAGCCTTCATGAAATATGCGGCGATCATAGGCGAAATCATGCGGGCAACGGCCAAGCTCATCAGCACCGCTACTACTACTGTTAGCCCGAAATTCTGGAAAAACTGTCCGGTAACGCCTGGCATCAAGCCAACAGGCAGAAAAACTGCAACGATGGAAAATGTCGTCGCAACAACCGCCAATCCAATCTCATCCGCCGCGTCGATGGATGCCTGATAGGCAGATTTGCCCATGCGCATGTGACGCACGATATTTTCCACCTCCACAATTGCGTCATCGACAAGGACGCCAGCCACCATGGCCAGCGCCAGCAAGCTCATCTGGTTAAGTGAAAAGCCCATTAAATCCATGAACCAGAATGCGGGAATGGCTGATAACGGGATTGCAACTGCGGAGATAATCGTGGCACGCCAATCACGAAGGAACAAGAATACCACTACGATGGCTAGCAACGCTCCTTCGACCATAGCGGCGATCGAGCTGCGATACTGCGCCTTTGTATAGTCAATAATAGAGAATGTACGTTTAAATTCTATACCCGGATTTTCTTTTTTGATTTCGTCCAGTACCAAAACAGCCGCATCATATACGGTTACATCAGATGCACCTTTTGCGCGCTGAAAACCGAAGGTTACAACCTGCTTGTCGCCGACTTTGTTGAGTGACCGTTGCTCTCCGAAGCTGTCAGAAACTTTCGCAACATCTTTCAACTTTATGGTCCGGCCGCCGCCCAATGAAACTTGTGTTTCACTCAGTTGCAGCGCAGTGTCAGCATTCCCGAGAACACGGACGGATTGACGCGAACCAGCAATTTCTGCCTGACCACCACCTGCATCGGTATTCACCTGCCTAAGCGCGCGGTTAATTTGGCTGGCGGTCACACCAAGAGCTTGCATTTTTGCCGGATCGACGACCGCCGTTTGGCCATCGGTATGGATTATCTGGCGTGGGGCTATGTTCGACCATGACAGGAAGCGGTGGGCTTCAAGATCGTCAGGCATCAACGGTTGTCCGGATTGCTTTAGGTAGGCAGGGGATGCGCATAGAATGCGCGTGTCATCTGCCAGTTTCCGCCCCAACAGGCTGCTTTCCTCCAGCGGCGCGTTTCGCAGGGCCAAATCGTAGCTGCCTTCTATGATGTCCTGACGGGTATCGGATAGCCGCAGATCAAGCGTAATGTCAGGATAGAGCGCCTGAAATTCCGGCAAGCGGGTTGCGCAATTCGTGGGCCAGCATGTTGATCTCGACCGGATCCTCAGCGGTTGAGATGTTACGCTCCTCTTCATTGAGGATGTTCAAACCGGTATAGAGTGATACCGTTTTACCCGAACCGGTTGGGCCAGTTACAATCACAATCCCCTCAGGACGCTTCAAGCAACGCTTTAAAAGGCTGCTATTATGCTCAGTAAAACCAAGCGCTTCCATTGGCAGCAATGCTTTGGATTTATCCAAAATACGTAACACGAAATTTTCACCATGCACGGTTGGCTGCGTTGCCACACGAAAATCAATTTCACGGCCTAGTACGTTATAACTAATCCGCCCATCCTGCGGATTGCGCGTTTCGGCAATATTCATGCTCGACATAATTTTGAGGCGCACGGCCATCGCG
>CAKZNA010000209.1 GCA_937129355.1 uncultured Sphingomonadales bacterium
AAGCTGGAACCATCGTTGAGATCGGCGCAGGAACGGGAGCCAACTTTCAATATCTACCAAGCGGCAGCCGGTTGATTGCAGTTGAACCTAGCGTAAAAATGCACGATCGGTTGACCCGTAATGCGCTGGAGCAGAGTATCGACCTTGAATTGATCAACGCCCCGCTGAGCAAATCCCACTGCCTGACGCTTCTGTGGATGTGGTCATTGCGAAAGCGGACATTAGCTCACTAGAAGCCCTGTAGATGAAGATTAAGGGTCGCGTTGCTGCGGAGAGTGGTCACGGTTGACGTATTTTGTCGCTATCCACGCATAGGCAAAGAGGAGTATGAACAATCCATCGATCATGGCACCAACAAAAATGGAAGAAGAGCTATTCAGCCTACCGTTCTGCCACAAAACTAGACAAGGGATAAAAAACGCTGCCTTTTCCAATATTGCGACTGGTATCAGCAATCGATAACGCAACGGGTCACAGGCGATAATCACAAAAATGATCTGAAACACCAACGCCAGACTGTGGAAGCCGTAGTAAAACTCTGGATGGGTAACTGCTGGTGGCGACGCAATGTTGAATTGGGCTTCTCCCAACAGACCGGCAAGCAGCACAAATGCGCCGTATATCGCCGCAATCCAGAAAATTCCGCTACCCAGTTTCATGGAGCCAATACCTAGATGCTGGATTGCGTGCTGGCAATATCAGTAGCAACATGGTGGATATTTGCCATTGAAAGACGTCCACTTTTGCGCCCAAAGCGGACTTTATCTTCATCCCTAAACCGTCACACCCTGTAGCAATTTCGGAAGCGCCCCACTCTCCCCCCGCGCTTCGGACATGAAGAAATTTTTCACCGGCTTTGTCCGCTGGATCATGCCCATGCCAAGGCGGCGGACGGCGGAGGCGGTCTTGCCGGGAACCGAATAAATACGGTTCAGGGTGTCGGTCGCCATCGCAACGGACAGCACATCGATACTGCGCCAGCGGGCATAGCGGTCCATCAGTTGCGCATCACCGAAATCGAGGCCGAGCCGCGCGCCATCGACAAGCACTTCGGTCAGCGCGGCGACATCGCGCAGGCCAAGGTTCAGCCCCTGCCCCGCTATCGGATGAATGCCATGCGCGCTATCGCCGACCAGCACCAAACGTTCATCCGTAATCTGTCCCGCATGATGAAAGCCGAGCGGATAGGTCGCAAGCGGCGCGGCCATTTCAATCTTGCCAAGCATCCCCGCCATCGCCTTTTCAAGTTCGGCGGTAAATGCGCGGTCAGATAGCTTCAGATAGGCCGGTGCATCATCGCGCGTTTGCGACCAGACGATGGCCGAGCGATGTTTCCCGTCCATATCGAGCATGGGGAGAACAGCAAAAGGCCCGCTTGGATAGAAAATCTCGTAAGCCACATTATTATGCGGCTTCTCATGATACACTGCGCCGACAATTGCGCTGTGATCATATTGCCAGCTTGCCGAACGGATGCCAGCTTCTTCACGGGTAGCACTGCGGCGCCCTTCGGCAGCTACCAATAACCTGCCGGATAGCTGTGATCCGTCATCAAGCGCAACCGTAACGCCAGCATCGCAACGCTCCTTCGAGATTATATCGACCGGCATATGCAGGCTGATATGCTCGCTCGCCTTTGCGGCTTCATAAAGCGATTTGCGCAGCATCCGGTTTTCAAACATCTGGCCTAGAAAACCGTCCTCTTCGGTTGGTACAAAATCAAGTGCGCCGGGTTTTAATTGATCGCTGACCCATATCTTGTGGATCGGGCAGCCCTTATCCGCCAATGCTTCGTCCATTCCGATGGCAGAGAGCATCGCATAGCTGGACGACGAAATTGCTGATGTCCGCCCGTCAAAACCTTTGGCCATCATCGCCGCTGGATCAGCGCGATCAATCACATGGCTGGAAATGCCATGCCGCGCGAGCGCGAGCGCTTGCGTCAGGCCGATAAGCCCGCCGCCAATGATGATAATATCGCGATCTCGAGTCTGCATGAAGACCTGTTTAGATGCCGCCAATGCATTTGTCATCGGCCTCTTCATGCAAACTGCAATGAAGCTGTTACATAAATATAACACACCGACTCTTGACGGGGAGTCCATCGCTCCGCCAAAAGGGGCCATTAACCAACAAGAGGGATGGAAATCGCAATGGCGACGCGCGCGTCAAAATCGACATTGACCGGATGGCGCGAAATGATGCGTCAGTCGATAATCCGCAGCGGCGCGTTGATTGGCGCGATTGCGTTAGCGCTGATCGCGCTATTTTATGCGATTTCGGTGCTGAGTTATTCCCCGGCGGATCGCGCATTTAACACCGCGGCAGAAACGGTTTCACAAAACTGGATGGGCCAAACGGGCGCCTATTTGGGTGATGCGGCCCTTTTTCTTTTCGGGTTGCCCGCGATATTCATTTTGCCATTGATGCTGGTGATGGCCCGCCGCCTATGGCGCGACGTGCCGCAGCCGCGCTGGAAACGGCAATGGCTGCTGTGTTTGCTCGCTATATTGCTCACCGGATTTGGCCTCGCTTATTGGCAGCAAGCCAATGAAAACGGCCTACCTGCCGGCTGGGGCGGCGTTGCTTCCCTGCTATTGTCTAATGGCGCAGGCGCACTTGCGGAAACATTAGAAGGCGGCTGGAAAAGCCTGCTCAACTTCCTGCTCATCGGCAGCTCAATCGTTGGAGGTCTTTATTTGGCTGTTCGCTCACTAGAGCTTGAACGGCCATTACTGCGCATTCCCAGCCTCAAAATCCCTATGCCCAGCATCGGGAAAAAGTCTGGCGAAGAACGCGTTATTGAACCCGCGCAGGCCGAGCCGGAGAACGCGGCACCGTCTGCACCGCGGAAAATTGTGGAACCCGCCAAACGCAAAGCGCCCGAGATTGCTGACCGCAAACTTGCGCCGGAAAAGGCGGCATTTGCAACAGGTGCACGGCAGGGCGATTTTTTTGGATCTTACGAACTGCCATCGCTTGATCTGCTTGATCCTCTTCCGGAAAACACCGCGCCGAAACTGGATAAGGCGGCGCTGGAAGCCAATGCAAGGCTGCTGGAATCGGTGCTGGATGATTTCCGTGTGCAGGGCGAAATTAGCGCGGTGCGCCCCGGCCCCGTCGTCACCATGTATGAGCTTGAGCCCGCCGCCGGTGTTAAAGCCAGCCGCGTTGTCCAGCTTGCCGAAGATATTGCGCGCAATATGTCGGCGCTGTCTGCGCGCGTTTCAACCGTTCCGGGCCGTACCGTCATGGGCATCGAATTGCCCAATAAAGACCGCGAGATGGTGTCCTTTCAGGAAATGGTCGCATCGAGCGATTTTGCCGATCAGTCCGGGTCACTGCCAATCATCCTTGGCAAGAATATCTCCGGTGATCCCGTGATAGCCGACTTGGCACCGATGCCGCATTTGCTGGTCGCCGGTACAACGGGTTCAGGTAAATCGGTGGGGCTGAACTGCATGATCCTGTCGCTGCTTTACCGCATGACGCCCGATCAATGCCGTTTGATTATGATCGACCCGAAGATGCTGGAGCTATCGACCTATGACGATATTCCGCATCTGCTGTCCCCTGTTGTCACCGAACCTGCCAAAGCCGTACGCGCGCTGAAATGGGCGGTTGAGCAGATGGAAGAACGCTACCGGATGATGTCATCCTTGTCGGTACGTAATCTGGCCAATTTCAACGAAAAAGTACGCGCTGCCAAAGCGAAGGGCACTCCTTTGGGCCGGAAGGTTCAGGTGGGCTACGATCCCATGACTGGCCAGCCCGAATATGCCGAAGAGTCTCTCGAATATGAACCCATGCCGCAGATTGTAGTGGTGGTTGACGAACTTGCCGATCTGATGATGACCGCGGGCAAAGAAGTCGAATTCCTCATCCAGCGGCTCGCACAGAAAGCGCGCGCAGCCGGCATTCATTTGATTATGGCAACGCAGCGCCCATCGGTTGATGTCATCACCGGCGTGATTAAGGCAAACCTGCCAACGCGCATCAGTTTTCACGTCACCAGCAAAATCGACAGCCGGACGATCCTTGGCGAACAAGGCGCAGAACAGCTGCTGGGCAAAGGCGATATGCTCTATATGGCGGGCGGACGCGGGGTGACACGTATCCACGGACCGTTTGTATCGGATGATGAAGTTCGCCGCGTTGCCGATCATTGGCGCGAACAAGGACAGCCCGAGTATATTGAGGCCGTAACCGAGGAACCCGACGATGGCGGTTTCGCACTGGAAGGCATGCCAGGCGGAGGAAATCCAGAAGACGATCAGTACCGAAAAGCCTGTCAGGTTGTATTGGAAAGCCAAAAGGCATCCACCAGCTGGATACAAAGGCAGCTTCGCATCGGGTATAATAGCGCAGCACGCCTGATCGACCGGATGGAAGAGGATGGCATCGTTTCCGCCCCCAACCATGTTGGCAGACGCGAAGTTTTACGTGACCAGAATGGGCAACCGATATAACCGCCATGCATCCATGAACATTTGGTTCAGCCATGGTTAAACGGTATAAAGCTATCCAAATTGCGAAGAATCAGAAGGATATAGCGTGATGAATAAATATTTGGCTGGCGCATTGGCTGCACCTATTGCCCTTATGACAACAGCGCCCGGGTCCGCGCAAAAATCCGATAATATGGCAAAAGTCGTCGCTCATATGCAGGCGGTGAAGACCATGACCGCTAGCTTCACGCAAACCGACCGGGCAGGCAAATCACTTAGAGGGCAGCTTTTGCTGAAGCGCCCCGGCCATATTCGCTTTCAATATCAAAAGGGCGTTCCCTTGCTGGTCGTTGCGGACGGCCGTTCTCTGACGATGATCGATTATGAAGTGAAGCAAGTGCAACGCTGGCCGATTAAAAACAGTCCGCTGGCTGCTCTACTCGATCCCGGCCGTGACCTTTCCAAATATGGCAAGCTTGTTCCGACAACGAACAAGAATGTGATAAGCGTGAAAGTGAAGGATCCGAAACGCCCCGAATATGGCACGATCACGATGATCTTCATCAAAAAAGCTGGTGCGCCGGGCGGTCTTACTTTGAATGGCTGGGTCGCGCTCGATAGCAAAAACAACCGTACCACGGTGCGACTCGGACCGGCAAAGTTCAACACGCCGATCACCAATTCACGTTTTCGTTGGAAAGATCCGCGCAAAAAACGGCGCAAATAGGGGTTTACAGAAGGTTAATCTCGACGAAGCGAAGTCAAACACCGACCAGATGCCTTCCTGAACGGTTCTGTTAATCTACGGGACAGGTTCGCGGGCGTATTTTACAAAATATCAGAAGTCGACAGTTTGTGTGGTTTTCCCCCTGTTGCCCATGACGAGACGTTGGCTCCTGATATGCGTGACGAACGCAAAAGCTTGGCCCTCATCCCAAATGCCCCCGGGATGGGGGCTTTGCTTTTTTCGGACGCGGTTTTTTGGCGCTATAGACTTGCCGACGCCCTGCCCTGTCCCTAAGTCAACGCTATGTCTGAAAACATTCGTATTGCTTCCTGGAATATCAATTCCGTCCGTGCGCGCATCGATATTGTAGAGCGCTTCCTGCGCGAGGAGGAACCAGACATCTTGTGCTTGCAGGAAACCAAGGTTGCGGACGATATTTTCCCCGAAGGCGTATTCCGGCAGTTGGGCTACCGCCATATCATGATCAACGGGCAGAAAGCCTATCACGGCGTTGCCACAATCAGCCGCATTCCGATCCACAACAAAACTGTCAATGACTGGCAGGCAAATGGCGAGGCGCGCCATGTTGCGGTCGAACTGGAAAATGGTGTTCAGCTGAATAATGTCTATATTCCCGCTGGCGGCGATATTCCCGACCGGAACGAAAATCCAAAATTCGGACAGAAGATGGATTTCTTTGAACGCATGATCGAATGGTCCGGCGGCGTGAAAGACAAGACAATTCTGACCGGCGATTTTAACGTGGCTCCGCTTGAGCATGATGTTTGGAGCCATAAGCAGCTGATGAAAGTGGTGAGCCATACCCAGATCGAAATTGATATTTTGGCAAGGCTTCAGGAAACTTCCAACTGGGTCGATTTGGCCCGCGAATTCGTGGGCCACGAAGAAAAGCTATTCACGTGGTGGAGCTACCGCGCGCGCGATTGGGCCGCTTCAGACAAGGGCCGCCGGCTCGACCATATGTGGGTGACGCCCGATTTGAAGGCAGCGGCCAAATCGCATGAAGTGCACCGGGCATCGCGTGGTTGGACCAAGCCATCCGATCATGCGCCGATTATCATGGATTTCGCTTTTTGAGCGGAGAGCAAGAAGCTGCCAGAAGAGCGGCGCGCGCGATAGATGCGCTGCGCCGGGGCTGGACTATTACAATCAAAGGGTCAGATGCGCATTTGCATGTCCGGGCAATCGAAACTGCCGCAGAATATAGCGCCAGCTCAATATTGCTTTCGACCAGCAGGGCCGCAACGCTCAAGCTTGTCAATCAGCATGCCGCAGCCGATACCCAATTGCCCGTCATGATCGCTGCGCCAGAAGGACTGGACGCAACGCTAGCAACTGCAATTGCCGATCCGGCGCTCGACCTGCGCCACCCCATGAAGGGCCCTTTCGCGGCAGAGGCACTTCCTGACGCAAAGGCAGCGAGCGCAGCAATGGAATTGGCCCGGCATGCGGGGTTGCTTCCTGCATTTCTGGTTAGCGCCGACGCAGAAGCCAGCAGTCCGGTTGTTGAGCCTGATGATGTCAGCGCCTTCGCGGATGCGGGCAGGTTGGAAATTGCCGCCAGAGCGCTGCTGCCAGTTGCTGCGAATGAAGATGCCGAAATCATTGCTTTTCGAAGCGACGCCGATGCGGCGGATCACGTCGCGCTTATTGTGGGCAAGCGAGACGAGAGTATTCCCATCGTCCGGCTACATAGCGAATGCCTGACGGGCGATGTGCTCGGCAGCCTAAAATGCGACTGCGGGCCGCAGCTGCACGGAGCGCTGGAAGAAATGACTGCCGCCAGCTGGGGTATATTGCTCTATTTGAGGCAGGAAGGGCGCGGAATCGGGCTGGTCAACAAATTGCGCGCCTATGCCTTGCAAGATCAGGGGTTTGATACTGTCGACGCCAACACCCGGCTGGGTTTCGCGGTCGATGCGCGCGATTTCTCGATTGCCGCGCGCATGTTGAAATTGCTCTCGGTTTCAAAATTGAAATTGCTCACGAACAACCCAGAAAAAGTGGCGGGCATTGAAGCGGAAGGTATTTCTGTGACCGAGCGTCTACCGATCAAAATAGAAGCAAATCCATATAATGCCGACTATCTTGCGACCAAGAAAGACCGCACAGGGCATAAGCTATAATGCTAACCGCCGGTTGGCGGTACGCCTGGATCCGCATTTGATGGCGGACTGGGCGGCGGGGCATTTGGATTGCTGTCACTGGGCGCACCTTGCTGTGGTTTACGGCCCAACGCCCGGTCTAGCCAATCTTGATCAAATCTCTCGCCCTCATGGATCGGCCCGACCGCATCGTCACCCAAATCTGGTACACCCTCGATAGGCATGCCATTTTCATCAACAAGCAGAGGGTCTTCAATCAGCGCATCTTCGTCTGTCAGGCTGTATTCCTCATCTTCCAGCCGTTCGGGGAAAGTCACATTGGTTGCGAATTTCACCACCGGGCGTTTCGCTGTAGCAACTCTCATAAAGGCGGCGAATGCCCGGGCCGGTGCGCGGCCGCCTTCAAGACCTCTCACTGCTTTCGCATCGTCTCTTCCCATCCATACGCCGGTGGTAAGCCCGCTTGAAAAGCCGAGGAACCACCCATCCTTGTTGCTGCTCGTCGTGCCTGTTTTGCCCGCCACCGGACGGCCAATCTGCGCCGCGCGGCCAGTGCCAACAGCCACAGCGCTTTGCATCAGATCGGTCATACCTGCGGCAACATGCGGTTGAACCAGCTGAATTTTTTTGGAACGTTTGGAGCTATAGATCACGTCGCCATCAATGGTGGTGACCTTCTTGATTCCATAAGGCGTAAGGCTTTGCCCACCAGCACCGACCTGCGCGAATGCACGTGTCATGTCGATGACCCGCGCTTCCGATGTTCCCAATACCATCGACGGGCTCGAATTGACCGGCGTTGTAATCCCGAACCGGCGTGCCATCGAAACGATCGATCCGGTGCCAAGCTCGTCACCAATCCGCGCTGCGACCGTATTTTTCGAATAGGTAAATGCGGTGCGCAGCGAAATTTCGCCAGCATAGCGCCCTCCGCTGTTGCGTGGCTGCCAACCGCGAATATCTATCGGTGCGTCATCGACCTTGTCCTCTGGCCGGAACCCGGCCTCCAACGCCGCCATATATACGAATAGCTTAAATGCCGATCCGGGCTGGCGCACCGCCGTGACCGCTCGGTTATAGTTGCTGGTTGCATAATCCAGACCGCCCACCATCGCGCGCACCGCGCCGTCGCTATCGAGCGACACTAACGCACCCTGCGTTCCGGCTGGCGCATTGCTTTGAATGGCAGCGACCGCGGCGCGCTGCATGCCCAGATCAAGCGTGGTATGCACATCGATCGGCTTTTCCCTTTCCTCGATCAGGATATCTAGCTGCGGCAATGCCCAGTCGGTAAAATAACGAACGCTATTCTGACGCGGTGCGACGGCCAGCTTTACCTCGGCTGGTTTAACCGTCGCCGCCTGTGCAGCAGTAATCATGCCCGAATCTTGCATAACTTCGACCACCACATTGGCGCGGCTCAATGCGGCCTTTGCATCTGCCGTCGGCGAATAGCGCGAGGGCGCTTTAACAAGCCCGGCAATCACAGCGGATTCAGCGAGCGACAATTCTTCTGCTCCATGGTCGAAAAAGCGGCGCGATGCGGAATCCACGCCAAAGGCGCCGCCGCCAAAATAAACCTTGTTCAGATAAAGCTCGAGTATCTGATCCTTGCTCAGCTTTGTTTCCATCGCCATCGCCAGGATAGCCTCCCGGATTTTTCGGCCGAATTCTCTGTTATTGTTGAGATAGACGTTGCGGACCAATTGCTGCGTTATGGTCGAGCCGCCTTCGGTGAAACGCCCTTCTTTAAAGCGCACATAGAAAGCCCGTGTGATGCCGATTGGATCAACGCCGGGATGCGAATAATATCGGCGATCTTCCACCGCAACCATGGCATCTTTCATGTTGGACGGGAGCTGATCAATAGTCAGCCACCGGCCAAAACTGGGGCCGAGCGTCTGAATAACAGTACCGTCGGCTGCGCGGATACGGATCATTTGACCATTGGGAGAGGCTTTCAAATCGTCAAAGCTATCAATTTCACTTCGCGCAATGCCGACAAATACCGCAATGGTAATCGCGGCAAGCAAAGCCAGGAACATCCCAAGCCAGAAAATTCGCCAGAACCATTTGCGGAAACCACCGCGTTTTTTTGTTGAAGCCCTGCCCATCTATATTCCTGTTACTTCACCCGCCGAAATGCGACAAGCCGTATTCATGGTGTGCCGACCTTCAATCGTCCGCAGCATCAAAATCAAGAGCCGCGCTGTTGATGCAATATCGCAAACCGCCCTGATCAGCCGGGCCGTCGGGGAATACATGGCCCAGATGGCCTTCACATTTGGAACAGCGAACTTCGGTGCGCACCATGCCATGCGTCGTATCGGTATGCTCTACCACCGCTTCGCCGTCTGCAGGCGCAGTAAAGCTGGGCCAACCGCACCCACTGTCAAACTTGCTGTCAGATTCAAACAGTTCCGTCCCGCACCCCGCACAGAAAAAGCGGCCATCGCGCTTTTCGTCGGTCAGTTCGCCAGTAAAGGCACGTTCAGTCCCCGCCTCGCGCAGCACGTGATATTGCTCCGGGCTTAGTTTTTTGCGCCATTCGGCTTCACTTTTTTCGGTCTTTTCCATGTCAGTAATCTGGCCTCCTCCAGCGCATTATTCAAGAGGTGCATTCATGCACATTAACCCGCTATTTACCACCTATGGTAGATAATTGCGCTATGTCTGGCGGTCGCAACCCCATTTTCGCTTTTGCGCTCTTTTGCGCTGCTCCACTTCTGGGGGGAGCGGCAGCACCCGATTGCCTACTTTGCACGCCGGAAAAAGATGCCGAGAACAAGCCCGAAAAACGCGAAATTCCGCTGCGCATCGAAGTCACAGCGAAGCTGAGCTTCAGCCGCATGGCATTGACCGGAAATGGCGGCGCGCAGGTTGCCGTTGATCCAGAGAGCGGACGGCGTAATCTCAATGGCGATATAATGGGCCTAGGCGGATATCCGGTTGCCGGATCAGTTACGCTAACCGGTGAGCCTGGGCGCGGCGTTCGTATCGATATGCCGCGCAGCATTCGGATGCTATCGTCAACCGGCGGCAGCATCCTGATAAACGATCTGCGCACTACGTTGAACGCGGCTCCACGGCTTGACGCAAATGGAAAGCTCGACTTTTCCTTCGGCGGAAAGCTCGAAGTAAACGGCAATATGTCCGGTTCGTTCCGCGGTCGAATACCGATCACGGCAAATTACGAATAGGTTTAGCTTATCGCCTTCGCGCAGCAGCACGGGAAATTTTGGTCAGTTCCTCTTCCAGGATCACACTGCCCAATTCAGCTTTCACGCTCATCAATTTCTTTTCAATATCCAGAATATGCTTGTTCAAGCCCGCAAGCCGCGGCGACGGCCAGCAGCGAAGCTGCGCAGCAACCGATGCCTTTTCTTTCCAGAATATTGCAGGCGTGTTGACAACCTTGTCGGGCGATAACCCACCATCCACTTTGCTGCGCAATCCGGCGAGCATCGCGATGCGCCGCTGAAGCGCGCGCACGATACGAATGGCGTCAACGCCGGTTTGGCGCGCTGTTGCAAGTTCACGACCAAGCATTTTCATCTCGCCGCCCATCACTCGGTTGACCAGCGCCTGCACATTCTCCTCGTCATTTTCAGCAGAAAGCGCCTCCAAAGCTTCCGCTTCCACAAGCTTTCCGTCGCCGGGCATGGCATCATAATAAAGCGCCAGCTTCTCCACTTCTACCGCCGCAAGCTTGCGGTCTTGACCCGATGCGCGTGATATTTGCATTGCCAGCGCACGATCGAGCCGAAGGCCCTGCTCGCTTGCCAAACGGGCTATCGCTGAGGCGGCATCGGCTTCGCTTGGCGGATAACATATATGGGTTATCGCGCGCGGCGATGCTTCGCATAATTTCCTGATCTTACTGGTTTTCTTTAAATCGCCTGCGCTGGCAATGACGATATTTCCGCCTTGCTCCGCCTCTAGCAAATTTGTGATGCCGTCGAGCCCCTCTTCTCGCCGGATCGTCAAGCGGATATAGCGCTTACCGCCGAATAGCGACAGTGATCCCGCTTCATCGGCAAGCAATGCGGAATCCTTGCGGACTTGCTCACTATTCATATCGATGCGTTCAGAATCGTCCCCCACTGCATCGCTGAGCTTTAGACAAATATCGGAAATGGCCGATTCATCCTGACCAAAAATCAGGAATAGGCGATTGTCAGGCTGCTCGGTAACGGCAGCAACCAGCTGCGCTTCATTTAACTTGCGCGGGGCCCGGCCACCTCTTGCGCTCATTGCGCGGAATCGCGCTGCGCCTCGTTGGCGTAAATGGAAAGCCGCGTTACGATCTGATCGGCAACTTCCTGTGATAGATTTTCAAGCGCGGTATTTTCCGCCGCAATCGTTGCATATTCGCTGCTCACCACATCAATACCCGCATCGGACCCGGCGGTGGTATCAACAACGGTCTTGCCAGTTGAAAGGTCGATAAGCTGATAACGCGCCCGAAGCGTCCGGCGTTCGCGGGTAACGGTATCATCGGTGCGCACGCCAAAGCCTTCGATCTTGTCATCAAGCTTTACGACAAGGCGGTATTGCGTCGCCCCGCTGCCGCTAGCCGAAAGTTTGTCATTGAGCGCATTGCGCATCAGCCATCCGGCGCGTCCTTCTATCGGATCAACCGATACGCCTTTAAGAAGGCTGGCCACCGCGCCTTGCGATCCGCCCGAATATAGCGGCCGCAATCCGCAAGCGGAAAGCGCCAGAAGCAAAGGAAGAAGCAAAAAGAAACGCATCATATTACGATATTCACCAACCGGTCGGGCACAACAATCACCTTGCGAATGTCGGCACCATCAATGTTACGCTGCACCTTCTCGCTCGCCAATGCAAGTTTCTCCAACTGATCCTTGGGAAGCCCCTTGGCCACGGTCAATGTATCACGCAGCTTGCCGCGAACCTGCACGGCAATGGTGACTTCATCATCAACCAGCAGGCTTTCATCAACCGCTGGCCATGGCGCATCGGCTATTAGACCCTCACCGCCAAGCTGCGCCCAAGCCTCTTCGGCCAGATGCGGAACCATGGGCGATGATAGGCGGATGATGGTCCGAATGGCTTCATCACGCGATGCCGACGGCTTTGCTTTTTCGATGGCATTGGTCAGGTCATAAATTTTGGCGATGGCCTTGTTAAAGGACAGCGCCTCAATATCTTCGCCGACACCCGCGGTGGTTTGATGGATTTTGCGGGCCAGCGCTTTATCTTCGCCATCCGCCCCGCTGATCTGCGAAACCAGCCGCCAAAGCCTTTGCGTAAAGCGCCAGCAGCCTTCGATACCGGCCTCCGACCATTCCAGATCGCGTTCGGGTGGGCTGTCCGACAGCATGAACCAACGCACCGCATCGGCGCCATATTGATCGACAATGTCATCGGGATCGACGACATTCTTCTTGGATTTGGACATTTTGATAGTGCGGCCAACTTCGACTTCTCTACCCGAAGCAATATCGATCACTTTGTCTCCGTTACGCTTTACCTCTTCTGGAGATAACCAACGGGACACTTTAACGGGCTCACCATTTGGCAAGCTTTCTCCATCCACAGTAATCTCGTCAGTGATACTGTAGGTTTCGTGCGTCACCATGCCTTGCGTGAACAGGCTGGCAAACGGCTCTTTCACATCGAGCATGCCGATATGACTGAGCGCGCGCGTCCAGAAACGCGCATAGAGCAGATGCAAGATCGCATGCTCCACGCCGCCAATATACTGGTTCACTGGCAGCCATTTTTCTGCCGTTTCCTTGTCAAACGGCTTGGCGTCAGGTTGGCTGGCGAAACGGATGAAATACCAGCTGCTATCGGCAAAAGTATCGAGTGTATCGGTCTCGCGCCGCGCTATGTCGGCAGTGTTCAGCGCTATTTTGAAGCTAGCGGCTATTTGGTCGGAATCAATTTTTTCCTCGGCATACGTAGGAGACTCACATGCCTGCTGATTCAGTTGCGCACCATCTGAATGGTAAACCAACGAACTACCTAATACCTCTTTAGCTTCTGTGGCGCTTTGTGCAGAGATTCCTGGCTGATAAGCTTGGGTTACCACCCAGGTGCCTTCAAAGAAGGCAGGATCTTGTACTGCACACCCTAAAGTTAAAAAGCTGATACTTATCGCGCCGGCAATAAGTCCGTGAAAGCGCCAGAAGCGCTTTAAATGGCTAAGAATATTCAAAGCTATTTTCCTAATAATTGATTATTTATCGCTGTTGCGGATATCGACTTAGCCATTCTGACGCGGGTAAAAACATTAGGTTCATTAGCGTGGGGTAAATAGACGCACAATTGCGGCGGACGGATTCGTTGCGTAATTTTTGACGTTTAACTGAGTAAACGTCGATTAGCAATGTACCAATATCCTATCCTTACTTAACCTTTATATGGGGGCGTTAGTGCTTTTTTCAAGCAAAAACGCCAATGCTTTAATTCTTTCGCCTCTTGCCGCTACTGCGTATCCAAGGTAATACGCCCATTTACAGTTGAGATATCAACGTTCGCAGAACCGCCATTATTGATAAATCGCAACCAACTGCTGGGGCCATATTTTGGCTTTTTAACCGCATCGCTACTTACGTTATTAATGATTTTGCCACCTGCATGCGTCTCAATATCAAATTGTGCAGATACTTGAGGTTGAAAGCTAAAACGTAACTTCCCACCTACGGAACTGGCTTTCAGTCGCCCGTTTTCGTTTAAATGCAAGCGCGCATTCGTGGCGCCATTCACAGTGGTCACACTAAGAGAATCTATTTTCTCTAGGGTTAAATCAATACCGCCATTAACGGTTTCCACCGCTACGTCAGGGCTAGATGTACTTAACCTCAGGTCGCCATTAACGGCAACAAAAGACACACCTTCCTTACCTGAATGAACGGCCTCCACATCACCATTTACTGTTTCTACATCAAGTTTGCCTTTAACATTGTTCAACGCAATGTCACCGTTTACCGACTCTACTTTTACGCGATTACCAATATCGGTGAGCTCTACATCTCCGTTTACCACTTCAACATTTACACTTTGGACGATGTCATTTATTTGAACATCAGCATTAATCGCGGTGTAGTTCACATCGCTAGATTTAGGCACAAAAATAACCAAGTCATCCCCTTCATCTTTGTTTTTCCACCAGTGCTTGCCGCTACGCTTCACATCAACATGAATGACGATAACATTGCCACGTTGTTCAAAGATAAACTCATCAGTGTTGTCACCCAGTTCACCGGTAACGTGTACTTGAGGTTTATCCCAACCTCTAATTTCAGCGTCACCGTTGACGTGCTCTATATCAATTTTAACGCTATTTGGGACATCTAGTATGCGGTCTATTTTCTCGCCCGCATACGCAGTAAAGGCCAGCATTGTGCTACTTAAAAGTACACCATGAAAAAGTACACTGGCTAAGCTTTTGCGAATAATAGTCATAATATAACTCCTTAAATTTGTTGCCATTTGGGCGCGTGCACTCGCTCAATTAATGTGATTTGCTGTTGATATACGTGCTTTAGCATCTTTAGTAGTGCTCGATTGTTAGGATCATCTTTTAATGCTGCTTTTATCACAACAGCAGCGTCGTCTAATTCTTTTAATTGGGTTTGCCAGTTTTCACTTAATTCTGGCGCACTGTCGTAACTCGCCAGCAAAGTGGTCATCTGTTCATCTTGCTGCTCACTCAGTGCATCAACTAACGCATAACCTGCGAGCTTAGGTTGCTGCCCGCTCGTTTCA
>CAKZNA010000210.1 GCA_937129355.1 uncultured Sphingomonadales bacterium
CCAGGAACGTATGTCTTTATGGAAAATTATGAAGATCAGGCAGCGCTCGATGCCCACGGGAAAACCGAATATTTTCTGGCGGCACAACCTGTACTTGGTGCATGCCTCGGGGCCCGCCCGGACGTCCAAATCTACAGCGCCGTATAAGTTACCGGAGATGAAATTATGAAAACACGTATCACAGATATGCTGGGCATTCAGCACCCGAGCATTCAAGGCGGCATGCACTATGTCGGGTTTGCCGAGCTTGCCGCCGCCGTTTCCAATGCAGGCGGTCTTGGTATCATTACGGGTCTGACGCAAAAAACACCGGCTGATCTGGCAAATGAAATCGCCCGCTGTAAGGATATGACCGACAAGCCTATCGGCGTAAACGTCACGTTTTTGCCCACCGTCAACACACCCGATTATCCGGCGATTATCAAAGTTATCATCGACGGCGGCGTGAAGGTTGTTGAAACGGCGGGGAATAACCCGTCGCAAGTGCTCCCAGTCCTCAAAGACCACGGCATCAAAGTCATCCATAAATGCACGTCTGTGCGCCATGCGCTCAAGGCGCAATCTATTGGCTGCGACGCGGTCAGCGTTGACGGGTTTGAGTGCGGCGGCCACCCCGGCGAAGATGATATTCCCAACATGATTTTGCTTCCCCGTGCAGCGGATGAGCTGGAAGTACCATTTGTATCTTCTGGCGGGATGGCGGACGGGCGCAGCTTGGTCGCTTCGCTCGCGATGGGCGCAGAGGGCATGAATATGGGCACGCGTTTCATCGCAACCAAAGAAGCGCCAGTGCATGAAAATGTGAAGGCCGCGATTGTCGCTGCATCCGAACTCGATACGCGGCTTGTGATGCGTCCCTTGCGCAACACCGAACGCGTGATGACCAATGCTGCCGTCGAGCGGTTGTTGGAAATTGAAAAGGAAAAAGGCGCGGACCTGCAATTCACTGATGTGATCGAACAGGTTGCGGGCGTTTATCCGAAAATCATGATGGAAGGCACGATGGATGCAGGCGCATGGAGTTGCGGCATGGTTGCTGGCCTGATCAACGATATTCCAACCTGCAAAGAATTGATTGACCGGACCATGGCGGAGGCAGATGCGCTTATTAATGAGCGCCTGAAAGGGCTTGCCGCCTGACAATGGCTGACATCGCTTCCGCCCTCTCCGCCGCAATGTCCCGCATGACGGGGCAGGGCGGGGAAGTGGAGGCGCTGCACCGTCTGAGTGGCGGTGCGACGATGGAAAGCTGGTCATTCGACTATGGCGCCAAGGGAGAGCGGGGCGAATATGTGCTGCGCCGCGCGCCATCGCTTCAAATGATGGAAGGCCGGCCGCTTGACCATCAGGCCGAGGCCGCTTTGGTGCAGGCGGCATTTTCAGCAGGCGTGAAAGCACCGGAAGTTGCCGGAGTTTTGCAGCCATCCGATGATCTTGGTTCGGGCTATGTCATGGCGCGCGCTGGCGGTGATGCCAATCCTGCCGCCATTTTAGCAGCAACGCCCGATGGTTTGATCGACGACCTCGCTACACAACTTGCAAAAATCCACAGCGTAAAACTGGATGATCAGATTGCCGTCCCGCATATGGATACCGCAGAAGCACTGACCGAATTCAAGGCGCGCTTTGCGGAATATGGCGGCGACAGGCCGATCATCGCGCTGGCGATCAAATGGTGTGAGGATAATATCCCGCCCGATGCCCCGCCTGTGCTGGTGCATGGCGATTACCGCATGGGCAATCTGATGGTCGATGAAAATGGCCTGACCGCTGTGCTCGATTGGGAGCTTGCCCATACCGGCGATGCGCATGATGATATTGCCTATGGCTGCCTGAATGTCTGGCGCTTCGGGCAGCTTGATAAGCCTGCTTATGGCATTGCGAGCTACGATGATTTTTTCGCCGCTTATGAAGCCGCTGGCGGGATGAAGGTCGATCCTGCACGCTTCCGTTTCTGGTTCATATTCCGCACGCTTTGGTGGGCGCTGGGCTGCCTGCAAATGGCGGGCTATTGGCGCAGCGGCGCGGACCGCAATCTGGAGCGCGCAGTCATTGGGCGGCGGACCAGTGAGAATGAGCTCGATCTATTGATGTTGCTTGAAGAAGATGCGCCCGATGCAGAAAAACCTGCTGTCTTGGAAGCAAAAGCAGGGGAGCCGCGCGCGATTGGTGAGCCATCTGCGCATGAAATGCTGGATGCGATCAAAGAATGGATAGCATCCGATGTTAAGGCGAATGCAAAGGGACGCGACAAATTTATGGCCGCTGTCGCCATGAATGCGCTGGGCATGGTGCAGCGGGAACTGACAAACCCGGCCGATATTTATGACAAGAAATTATGCGATGCAATTCTGGCCGGCGAACAGTCGCTTTCTACGCCCGGATTGCTATCAAAATTGCGCGGTGATGCTTTGACGAAGCTGGCCCAAGATGTCCCCAAATATGCGTCGCTTCAAAAAGCACGTGAGAAATGGAGTTAACGCATGCTGTTTGAAATACCCAAAGACATAACCGACTATCTGGGCGTGCTCGATGACTTTATCGAACGCGAGATCAAGCCGATTGAGCAGCGCGATGATAATATCCGTTTCTTTGACCATCGCCGCGAAGATGCGCGGACCGATTGGGAGAATCACGGTCTGCCCGACGAAGAATGGGAAGATTTGCTACGCGAAATGCGCAAGACTGCCGATGCAGCGGGGCATTATCGCTATGCATTGCCAAAGGAATTTGGCGGGCAGGATGGCAGCAATCTGGGCATGGCGGTTATCCGCCACCATCTCGCGCATAAGGGGCTTGGCCTGCATAATGACCTGCAAAATGAAAGCAGCATTGTCGGCAATTTGGTGCAGCCATTGATGGTGCGCGACTTTGGCACGGATAAGCAGCGCGAGGAATATATCCCAGCGATGCTGGCGGGCAAGATGATGTGGAGCTTTGGCCTGACCGAAGAAGCGCATGGCAGCGATGCGACATGGATGGAAACGCGCGCCGTGCCAGAAACGCGCGATGGGGTAGACGGCTGGCTGATTAATGGCGAGAAAATGTGGACGACGGGTAGCCATGTCGCGACCCATTGCATGGTTTTTGCACGCAATTCCGGTGATGATGGCAGCGCGCGGGGGATTGGTTGTTTTCTGGTTCCTTATGATACGCCGGGATTGGATATTGGCGAATATATGTGGACATTTAATATGCCCACCGATCATCCCAAACTGTCGTTAAAAGATGTGTGGATTCCGGGCGATATGGTGCTGGGCGATGTCGAAAATGGCCTCGCCTGTGCGCAGCATTTTGTGCATGAAAACCGGATACGTCAGGCCGCGTCTTCGCTGGGCGCAGCACAATATTGCATCGATGAAGCGGTGCAATATGCACGGGATCGCAAACCATTTGGCAAGCCGCTCGCGGTTAATCAGGCGATACAGTTTCCGCTGGTGGAGTTGCAAACCGACGCCGAAATGCTGCGGCTGCTAATTTACAAAACCGCCGCTGAAATGGACACGATGGATAAGCGCGAAGTGGCGATAAAGCTGTCGGATAAGGTCAGCATGTGCAACTATAAGGCGAACCGCCTCTGCTGTGATGCAGCGGATACGGCGATGCAAGTGCATGGCGGAATAGGATATTCTCGGCATAAACCTTTCGAGCATATCTATCGTCACCATAGACGTTACCGCATTACCGAAGGCGCGGAGGAAATTCAGATGCGCAAAGTCGCGGGGCACATGTTCGGCTTTATGGGTCGGGGTTGAAATGACCGATATTCCGGATGGCTTTAAGCCGCATTTCCGCAAAAGCCCACTCACCGATCCATGGGAACCGCTCTATTCAAAGACCGTGGATGACGCGGTTATTATAGGCATGCGGGCGGGGGAGCAGCATTGCAACTCGCGCGGGTTTGTCCATGGCGGAATGATCTCTGCGCTGGCGGATAATGCGATGGGGCTGTCCTGTGCCGGGCAGCATGACCCGGTCGAAGGTTTGGTCACCGTCAGCCTCAATCTCGAATTTCTAAAAGCTGCGCGCGATGGCCAGTGGCTGGAATTTGTCACCAGCTTCACCAAAACCGGTCGCAAGATTGATTTTGCGCAAGGCCGGGTCGAAGCAGATGGCGAAGTTTGCGCGATTATGTCGGCAACATTTGCTGTGCCAGCTAAAAAGAAGGATTGAATATGCAACAAGCACAGGATTTTCTCGATGAAAGCGAAGCACTCCATGCGCTTATCGCGCCGCTCGATGACAGGGCTTTTGAGCAGGAGACTTTGTTCAAAGGGTGGACGCTCAACAATATTCTGCGGCATCTGCATTTCTGGAATATTTCCGCCGATCTCACCTTGACCGACGAACCGGCATTCGACGCGCTGCTCGCGCAAGTTATGGGCGGGCTGAAAGCGGGACGGCTATTGGAGTTTGAGGAGAAATATCTGGACGGCCTTTCGGGGCAAGCTTTGCTGAAAGCCTGGATTGAAAAGGCGAGGGCGATGACGCCTGCTTATGCTGCTGCTGATCCCAAATCGCGGATAAAATGGGCGGGCCCTAGCATGAGCGCGCGTTCGGGTATCACGGCGCGCCTAATGGAAACCTGGGCGCATGGGCAGGCGGTTTACGATGCGCTTGGCGTCGAGCGTCAGGATGGCGACCGCATCGGGAATATTGTGCGGCTTGGCGTGAATACTTTTGGCTGGACTTACAAGAACCGCAAAATGGATGTGCCCGAAGCGATGCCATATGTGCGCCTGATCGCGCCATCCGGTGCAGTTTGGGAATATGGCGATAAAAGTGCGGATGAACGCGTCGAAGGCAGCGCCACGGAATTCTGCCAGACAGTAACGCAATGCCGCAATGTTGGTGACACTCAGCTTAAGGTGACAGGCGAAGTTGCAACCGAATGGATGGGTATGGCGCAATGTTTTGCGGGGCCAGCGAATGATCCTCCGGCAGTTGGGGTGCGGCGCAGAGCCTGACTTTCAAATAGCTGCGGCCAATATCTTTCCTTGCTGCGTCAGGTCATACAGGCTGGTTGGGGGGTAATCGTCAATCAGCTTCCGGTTTAGCAAATCACTTGCCATCAGTTTTTTCAAGCTTTGAGACAGCGCTCTCGGCCCGACGGGGGCAAGCACATTTGAAATTTCTCCAAACCGCCGGTGGCCCTGCGAAACTGAATGGATAATCGGCAAGCTCCAACGTGTCAGCCCGTTTGGAGCCAAGGTTACGGCGGCCTGCGCTTCCCATATCGCAGTGGCCCGTATGGCCAATCTTTCACCTTTGTGAGTCAATATATATTCCGGCCTTAACGGATGGCCGTAGCCGGGGTTGGGGATAACCCATCCGGCGTCGACGGCGGCATTTAGTGTTCGGCTAAGGCTGTCGCGGGCCAGTCCGAGCCTTTGGCGGATTTCAACAAAGCGTGCGCCATTATGGGCAGAAAGGTCAGCAAGTATCGGGCCTGCCCATCTCCATTTACTCAGCGCCAGTAAGGCGGAAAGATCACCACTTGACGACATTATATATCAACTATACAAACCAGACCATAGCGTCAAGGAGGATTCGTGAAATGGCTCTCGATTATTCAAGGGAAGTAACTGGCTCGATGGGTGTGAGTGATCTGGGGAGATCCATAACCTGGTATCAAGATATCCTTGGTTTCGAATTAGTGTACCGCGTTGATGATATTGGTTGGTGCGAGCTATCAACCGGTTTTGACGGGTTTACGATAGGACTGAGCCAAGTTGAAAAGGTGCAGCAGGGCGGCGGAGCGACGAATGTTTTTGGCGTGAAGGATATTGATGTGGCAAAAGCTTTTCTAGACGAGCGAGGCGTTCGCCAAGACGGCGATATTCAGCATGTCCCAGGCATGGTGAAACTGATCACATTTTATGATCCGGATGGCAACGCTATGATGTTGGCCCAGAATTTGGCCGATCCTGGCTAAATTCTGGTAGGATTGCGTATATCATTTATCGCGCCGCGCGCCACATGCCCTCAAGCGGTGGGGCACCGGGTGTCGGCGAGAAAAGTGAAGTGCGCTCAAAGCCGAAACTGCCGTAAAAGCCGCGATTGGCTGGGTTGGAATTTTCCAGATAGACCGGAATGCCCGCTTCGTCGCATGCGGAAATAACAGGTGCCATCAACTTTCCGCCATAACCCTTACCGCGTGCATCAAGCCGCGATCCGATCAGGAAAAGATAGAGATGCGGCTCTTTTGGCTTGTGGCGCACCATGGCCTTTGTGGCGATATCGATCCGCTTGTATGCGGTGAAGTCGAAGCCGCGCGTGATCGCCCAATATATTGGCAGCAGAGATTTTAGCGACGGCTCGCCTGATTGATCCGAAGCCAACCACAAGGTCGCGGCATGATCGCCAATCCGGTGGCACATGCCGCGCTTTGCATACACATCACGCGCGAGGAGGCGGAAAGTCGCTTGCATTGCTTGCGGGTTTCGAAACAGCCACGCGTTGAACGGATCATTTTGGAACGCATCCGCCGTGATAGAGCCGAGCTGCCGTGCATCGCCGCGCCCGCAGTCTTCAATTTCCTGCGGCAGCTTCGCCGCGATCAAGTTGGCAAGCTTGTCCAATATTACGGCTTCACCACAATCCCGATGCTGGGGTCGGCTTCATTTTTAAAGATCGACTGAAATGCTTCGGCTGCCGCAAGCACGCCGCCTCTCTCGTCCACCGTCAACGTATCATCGACTGCGCTCAAAAAGCCTATCCAACTTTTTGCTACCGCTTCACCAAATGCCTTTGGCCCGTTTTCCTTGATGGCCGCGACGGCATGGTCCGGCGCAAAGAACATGACCGGTTTTGGTCCTGTAATCCCGTCCAATCCTCCGCTGCGCGCATCGACATGCGTTGCGCCAACGAGGCAGCTATATTTTAGATTGTCGCCCAGCGCCGCATGAATGTCTTTAAGCAGCCCAGCGTTACCCGCAAAATCAACAGATACACTTGGCGTCTGGGCCAGCTTGCTTAACTCATCGTAGGGCAGCACTTCGTCATAGAGCCCGGTGCCTTCAACAAATGCCACATTACCCGCCGAAGTAAGTCCGATGCGCTTCACTTGCGGAGAGCTTTGCTTTGCGCAGCTGGCCAGCCCCATGCTGGTTTTCGATGAAGCGCTGGTCATGACCAAGCTTTCCGCGCCGAACCAGTTTTCGCCGCGCATCATATATTCGATCAGATAACCGGTCTTGAATAGTGGCGCGAAAATCATGCGCTCATTCTCTTTGGCCGGATCATGTTCGGGGTCCGCATTAAGCCGGCTATATTGGTTATAGATAGGCGACATGGGCAGGCGGTGCGCCGCCGCGTCGGAAAAGCCGCCAGCGCTTACATTGCTGGGCAGCACGTCAAGGCGATCCCCCATCGGCAGATATCCGTAAACCCGCTCGCCTTCGCTGATCTCTGCGTGATTGGATTGTTCGACCACCGCGTAACCCCACATCGGCACGATGCCGTAACCTTCCTGTGCCGGGAAGAAATTCCAATAGCCGAAACTATCGCCCGCGACCGCATAGGTGACATTGTTGGCCGTAACCGAAAAACTCTCTATCCGCAGCCGCACTTCGCCTTCGCCAAGTGGGGGTAAGGCGTCTTCATTGACGATAAAATCGGTCAGGTCATTGCGGTTTACCCAGATTGTTTCGGCCATATTAAACCCTCGAAATGTTGTTACAATGTGATTTCAGTTTGACAATCACATTGTAATGTGAAAATATGTAGATCATTATCACATTGGAGTCGTTAAATGTCCACTGAATTGATCGAAAAACTACGCGGCCTTGTTACAGATGGCGGCTTGTCCAAATCCGGATTGGCGCGCGCCGCTGGCCTGCACGCCAATACATTGCGCGATTTGGAAGAAACCGAATGGAACCCAACCGCAGAGACGTTACGCAAGCTGGAAAGCTATCTGTTTGAAAATGACGAAACGCCTGCGCTGGTTCCGATTGAAGAGATTATCGAAGAAGCGCGCAATGGCCGCATGTATATCCTCGTCGATGATGAAGACCGCGAAAATGAAGGCGACCTGGTTATACCTGCGCAGATGGCAACGCCCGATGCGGTCAATTTCATGGCGACGCATGGCCGGGGGCTGATTTGCCTGACGCTGACAAAAAAACGCGTTGACCAGCTGGGCCTTGATCTGATGACGAAGGCAAATGGCACGCGCCATGAAACCGCCTTCACCACCAGCATAGAGGCGCTGGAAGGCGTGACCACTGGCATCAGCGCCGCCGACCGTGCACGCACCGTTTCGGTCGCCATTGATACCGCAAAGACCAAAGATGACATCACCACGCCCGGCCATGTATTCCCGCTGATCGCGCGCGATGGCGGCGTATTGGTGCGCGCTGGCCATACCGAAGCCGGCGTAGATATCTCGCGGCTTGCCGGCCTAAATCCATCCAGTGTGATATGCGAGATTATGAAGGATGATGGCACGATGGCGCGGATGGATGATCTTGTCTCCTTTGCGCGGCACCATAAGCTGAAAATGGGCACAATCCGCGACCTGATCGAATATCGGATGAAGCATGATCATCTGGTTGAAAAGGTCAGTGAGAGCGCATTCGTTTCGGATTATGGCGGCGATTGGAAGGCCATGACTTACCAGAATTCGGTCGACGGTTCGACCAACGTTGTGCTGCAGAAAGGCAATGTGGTGGAAGGCGAACCCACGCTGGTGCGCATGCATGCCATTTCCATTTTCGATGATGTTCTGGGCCAGTCAGGTCCGCGCAAGCGCATATTGCAGCGCGCCATGGCCGAAATTGGCAGGGCAGGCAGCGGCCTGATCGTGGTGCTGATGCCCAATAACGCCGCCAAGCTACAGCGCGAGATTGGCAAGGAAAAACCGCCCGCTGGCGAACTTCGCGATTACGGCATCGGCGCGCAGATATTGGTTGATATGGGCGTAAGCGAAATGACGCTATTGACCAATTCACCGCAAAACCCGGTGGGCCTTGAAGGATACGGCCTGAGCGTGGTGAGCGAGCGGGCGATACCGGAGGGATGAATGCAAAATATGCGAACCATCACGGAAGAAACGCGTGATCCAAAATATTCACATATTGAACGGGAGCGCCGCTGGCTCGTTGATCCGAAACTTCGGCCCGCTTTGGATGTCCTTCCCTATACTCGAATTGAAGACCGCTATATTTCCGGTACACGATTGCGCTTGCGCAGGATGACGAGCAGCGCAAGCAGTGAGCAGTCTCTGAAGCTCACCAAGAAATATAAATGCCCGGACCCGCTCGCCAGACCGATGGTCACGGCGTATCTGACGCAGGAGGAATATAAACTTTTCTCAAATTTGGAGGCGTTACCACTGGCTAAACGCCGCTATCAAGTCGACGGGTTCAGCATCGACATTTTTGAGGGCGAGTTGACAGGATTGGAATTGGCGGAAATAGAGTGCTCAAACGATGCGGAATTGCGCGCATTGGTTGATCCTGCATGGGCGCTATATCTGCGTGGCACGCAAACCCAAATGTGGCGCCTGTCCGATCCGGGATCTGTGCCAGTTCGAGGAGAAAACTCTGTGACATCCTATCAAGTCGTCGGTATCGGCAATGCCGTGGTCGATGTGATCGCGCAATGCGATGACAGCTTTCTGGCCCATATGGGCATCGAAAAAGGTATCATGCAGCTGATTGAGCGCGAGCGTGCTGAAACGCTGTATGCGGCGATGAAAGAGCGCACGCAGGCCCCCGGCGGCTCGGTTGGCAATACCATCGCGGGGCTGGGAAATCTTGGGCTACAAACCGCCTTTATCGGTCGGGTTCGCGACGACGCACTTGGCCGGTTTTACGAGGCCGCGCTGCATGGCGAGGGCACGGATTTTCCGAACGTCCCCGTCGAGGAAGGCGAATTGCCCAGCTCGCGCTCGATGATCTTTGTGACGCCCGACGGCGAGCGCTCGATGAACACCTATCTCGGGATTTCCGCCGAGGTTTCGACCGAAGATGTCAGCCTCGACGTCGTGGAAAACACAGCGATCCTGTTTCTCGAAGGGTATCTTTTTGACAAGGATCACGGCAAGGCGGCGTTCCTCAAGGCGGCTCAGGGGTGCCATCGCGGCGGCGGTAAGGCAGGGATCGCGCTGTCGGACCCGTTCTGTGTGGAACGTCACCGCGGCGATTTTCGCAGGTTGGTGGCCGAACAGATGGATTATGTGATCGGCAACGAGCACGAGTGGCAGTCGCTTTATCAGACCGATCTTGATTCGGCCCTGAAGCAGGCGGCGCTTGAGTGCGAGTTGGTGGTGTGCACGCGATCGGGGTCTGACGTGGTGGTGATGCGCGGTGATGAGCGCGTGGAAGTGCCTGTCAAGCGCGTGGTGCCGGTGGATGCCACGGGGGCGGGCGATCAATTCGCGGCTGGCTTCCTGTATGGCTACGCAATGGGGCAAAGCCTTGAGACGGCGGGTCGCATGGGCTGCATCGCGGCGGCTGAAGTCATCGGCCATTATGGCGCGCGTCCCGAGGTCGATGTCAAAAAACTTTTCGCCGAGCATGGTGTGATCTGACACCCGCCAGCGGTTTTGAAAAAAGCGCGCCCGTCAAAACCATGACGGGCGCGTTTTGCATTTCTAAGCCAGACGGCGTCGATCCGGCCTACAGCCGGTTCCCCGTCACCAACAAAGTATTGAGCAGGCCAAAGACCGTGCGCACGCTGACCACCGGCGATTCGGTGACGATGACCGTATCTTTGGGGTTGATTTGGAATTTGCGCGCGGCGAACAAGCCCTCGCCACTGGTCACATCAAAGACGAACGCGACATCGCGCTGTGACGGGCCAGAGCCATCGGTGCGCACCTGCTTGGCGCTATATTCCCGCAAGACCAGAACGCCCTTGGGATTGGCCCGCGTGTCGTCCAGCCCGCCGATCAGCGACATCGCCTCTAGCGCGGTGATCTTTTCTTGCTCAAAGTGGATCAGATTTTCCGTGCCGCTGGCCCCGAAGGCTGTGAAATAGCGTTGGTCTTCTTGCACGACGACCTTGTCACCACCGCGTAGAACCGTGTTGTAGGACGCATCCGAAAACAGCTTGTCGGCGCGGATGTCATAGGTCTTGCCGCCGCGCATCAGCCGCACAAGCGGGTTCTTGAGATTGGCCGAAACGCCGCCGCCTTGCGCGATCGCTGACAAGATCGTGCTGTTGCGATTGGGCAGCGGATAGGTGCCGGGCTTGGCGACCCCGGAGACAAGATCGACCGAGCTTTCCTGGCCCGGTTCATAGCTTAACTGGACCTGCGCCGAGGCGATAAACGGTTGCAAGGCAGACGCGATTTTGCGGCGCGCAGAGGTCGGGGACATGCCGCGAATCAAAATGTCGCCCGCATAGGGAACAAAGATTGTGCCATCCGGTGACACGCGGACTTTGTTGATCGAGACCTCTTTTTGCGTCGTGCCAGTCAGCAGCGAGTTCTCGCTATTGTCCCAGATTTGCAGGCTCACCATATCCCCGGTGCTGATCACAGGCGCATTGGAACCACGGCTGGTGCGAAGCCAATTGTACGTTCCCGTCCAACCTGTTGCGGGCCAGGAATCCAGAAATTTGACATTGTCGCGCTGCACCCGAACGACCTCAAAGGGGGCGTCGGCATTTTCGCTTTGGTCACGCCCAATGATCTCATTTGTCATGCCGATGCCACGGGGCAGAGAGCACGCACTCAACGCGATAACGCAGGACAAAGCTAAAACGGTCTTAAGAAATGTTTGATGCAAATTCTATGACTCCCCCGAGATCTCTCGGCTGCGCAGACTTTTTAGCTTTTTTTTGCTGCAAGGCACATAGCAAAACAATTTTCTGAGACGCATTTTGGCCCGGTTCAATCGTCGCGCATCGCTCGGGAAAAATAATCGGTAAATGGTTTGATCAAGATCGAGGCGAGGGGGCGCGATCCTGTGGCAATAAAGGCGTCGAATGGCATGCCGGGTTTGGGGCCTAGCGATTGTAGTGCC
>CAKZNA010000211.1 GCA_937129355.1 uncultured Sphingomonadales bacterium
GTTTTTTTGCAGGCAAATGTCCCTCCGATGCTTCGCGCGCCCGCACTTCCATTCAGGCAGCCGCTGCGCAACTGACCAAGCCTGATCAATTTATATCGGTCAATGATGCGGCGCATGCAAAGGCGCTGGTGGCGATCCTGCCAGCAAATGAAAAGCGCATATATTACAGCAGCGACGAAGCCATCGCCGCACTTGGCGACAAACCCGCTTTCTCAATCACCACCGCACAGCAATGCGCCAGCGATTACGGGCTTAGCGGCATGTGGGGCAGCGTGCCGGAAAGCTGCCAGAACGGAACTATGCTGCTAACGCTCGGCGACCTTGGCATGACACTATGGGGCTGGCCCAACCGCTTTATGGCGCGGATGAAGGAAGCCAATGTCCGTCTGATTGTCGCCGAAGATGTGGTCGATGGAAAGATGAAGGGCCTTACCGAACTCTCCCAATATAACGATATAGCGCGCAGCTATAACGGATATATCTGGGTCGATAATATCGAGGAATTGGGGCCTGCCCTCAAACGCTAACATGTTGCGCTGTAACCGCACGTGTCCTAAGGCCGCGCGGTTATGAGTGACGCATCAGAAAAAGACTATAAAGACACCGTCTTCCTGCCGAAGACAGATTTCCCGATGAAGGCCGGCCTTGCGAATAAGGAACCGGGCATTTTGGCGCGCTGGGAAGAGATGGGCCTGTATGAACGGCTGCGCAAAGAACGCAGCGGCAAAGAGAAATTCATCCTGCATGATGGCCCGCCCTACGCCAACGGCAATATCCATATCGGCCATAGCCTGAACAAGACGCTGAAAGACCTTGTCGTGCGCAGCCAGTCGCTGCTTGGCAAAGATGCGCCCTATGTGCCGGGATGGGATTGCCACGGGCTGCCCATCGAATGGAAGATCGAGGAACAGTACCGCAAGAAAAAGCGGAACAAGGATGAAGTGCCTGCGTCCGAGTTCCGCGCCGAATGCCGCGAGTATGCGCAGAAATGGATCGACGTCCAGCGCGAGGAATTCAAACGCCTTGGCGTGATGGGCGAATGGGACAAGCCATACGTCACGATGGACTATGCCGCAGAGGCGGAGATTGTCAAAGAGCTGCTGGGCTTTGCCGAAGCCGGCCAGCTATATCGCGGCGCGAAGCCCGTTATGTGGTCGCCTGTTGAAAAGACTGCCTTGGCCGAAGCCGAGGTCGAGTATGAGGATATCACCTCGACGCAGATTGATGTGGCATTTGAGATTACCGAAGCACCGAACGCGCCGGAGCTAGTTGGCGCGCATGCGATCATCTGCACGACAACTCCTTGGACGATCCCAGTGAATCAGGCGCTCGCTTATGGGGCCGATGTTGAATACGAGTTGGTCGACCTCTATTGTGGAAGTGGATCACACCCCCTTGATGGTACCAAATTACTCATTGCCAAAAACCTGATCGGCCAAGTCATTGCTAGGTTGAAAAGCCAGGTTTCTGACGATCTTGAGCTTCCGCCCATCACTACCATCAAAGGCTCCCAACTCGCCGGAGCCCTCGCCCAACACCCTATGGCGGATAAATTCCCTAACAGCGAATTCTATATCAAGCCGCGCCCATTTCTTGATGGCTCACATTTCGTCACCACGGAAGCGGGTACGGGCCTTGTCCATATGGCACCCGACCACGGCGAGGATGATTTCGATCTATGCAAAGCCAATGGCATCAATCCGGTTTTCGCGGTCGATGCGGGTGGGCAATATCGCGAAGATTGGCCATGGCATCCGCAGACGGGCAATGTCATCAACAAGAAATTCGTGAGCGCCGAAGGGCCGATTTGCTCGGACTTGCGCGAAGCGGGCGCCCTGCTTTCGGCCAGTGATGATTTTCAGCATAGCTATCCGCATAGCTGGCGTTCGAAAGCCAAGGTCATCTATCGCTGCACCCCGCAATGGTTCGTGCCGATGGATGAACGCGTAATCGAACATGTCGATACGAAGGACGAGGCACGCTGGGAAGGTGAAGGCGGCGCAGAGGAACCCAAAAAGACATTGCGCGAAACCGCGCTTGCCGAAATCGATGCCACCCGCTTCGTCCCCGAACGCGGGCATCGCCGTTTGCAATCAATGGTCGAGGGCCGCCCCGACTGGGTGCTGTCGCGCCAGCGCGCCTGGGGCGTGCCGATCGCGCTTTATGTGGACCGCAAAAGCGGCGAATATCTGAATGATCCAGCCGTCAATGCGCGCATCATCGAAGCTTTCAAAGCTGGCGGTGCAGACGCATGGTTTGAAGCTGATCATCAGGCCTTGCTCGGTAGCGACTATGCGCTCGATGATTATGAAGTCGTGAATGATATTCTCGACGTGTGGTTCGATAGCGGCTGCACGCATAGCTTTGTGCTCGAAAGCGACAATTGGCCCAACCTCTCTTCGCCTGCCGACCTGTATCTGGAAGGCAGCGATCAACATCGCGGCTGGTTCCAGTCTTCACTGCTGCAATCCTGCGGATCACGGGGCCGTGCACCCTATAAGGCAGTGCTGACCCACGGCATGACGCTCGATAAAAACGGCAAGAAAATGTCGAAATCGCTCGGCAACACGCTCGACCCGCAGAAGATTATCAACGTCAATGGCGCGGATATTTTGCGGCTATGGGCGGCGAGCGTCGATTATACCGAAGATCACCGGATTGGTGACGAGATCATCAAGGGCGTCACCGATAGCTACCGTAAGCTACGCAATACCTTCCGCTATATGCTCGGCGGATTGAGTGATTTTGAGGAAAGCGAACGCGTCCAAGTGGCCGATATGCCGGAGCTGGAGCGTTATATCCTCCACCGCCTCGCCGCGGTTGATGCAGAGCTAAAAGAACATATCGGCAATTTCGCCTTCGGCCCCTATATGCGCACGCTGACCAGCTTTGCGCAGGATGATCTGTCGGCCTTCTTCTTCGATATCCGCAAGGATTGCCTCTATTGCGACGCGCATGGCAGCGCGAAACGCCGCGCATACCGGACAGTCATGGATATCCTGTTCCACGCGCTTACCCGCTATATTGCGCCGGTGCTATGCTTCACGGCAGAAGAAGTCTGGCAGAGCCGGTTTGCCGACGAGAATGATAGTATCCACCTGAAGGTGTGGCCTGAATTGCCAGCATTGGATGATGGCAGCGCGCTGATAGAAAAATGGACTACCATCCGCCAAGCGCGCGAAACCGTGACCGAAGCCATCGAGCCTTTGCGCCGTGAAAAAATCATTCGTTCCAGTCTGGAAGCAGAAATCGAGCTGCAATTTTATGACCAAGCCACGGTTGACTTCTTTTCGCAGTACGACTTGGCTGAAATTTTTATCTGTGGGAATGTCAAGTTGCCACCTGCGAAACAACCGTTCGGTACGGTTACTTTGAATGAACCGGATGGAACTAGTAAATCAACTTCCGGGCCAGCACTATCGGTCATACCATCGAAGACCGATAACCACAAATGCGGGCGTTGTTGGCGTTTGCTTCCCGAAGTTGAAGAGGATGGCGCGTTATGCGACAGGTGCCATTCAGTTTTGGAAGGCTAAGGGCATATCCATGAATTCTGGCAAACGATATCATTTGCAGGGCATCATGCTCGCTTCATTGATTTTTATCGCCGATCAAGCGGTGAAATATGCGATGATCGGGCCGCTCGCGCTGAAAAGCCGCGGGACGATCCATATCATGCCCTTCTTTGATTTCACCTGGGCAGAGAATCGCGGCGTATCGATGGGGATGCTGACAGCGGATAGCGACACACAGCGCTGGATGCTGGTGGGCATGACTGCCGTAATCGCTCTCATCGTCGCCATCTGGATGTTCCGCGAGAAATTGCGCGGAGATGTGCTGGCGCTCGCATTGGTGCTGGGCGGGGCGCTCGGCAATATTGTTGACCGCGCGCGGTTCGGCTATGTTGTCGATTATGCCGATCTGCATTTTGGCACTTTCCGGCCATTTTTCATATTTAACCTTGCCGATGCATGTATCACCATCGGCGTATTAATATTGCTTGCGCGTGCCTTTCTGATGCGCGACAAGGACGAAAGCCCTCCGGAAACGGATGAAAATTTGGAGACGAATAATGCGTAAATCAATCTTAACGGCTACCGCGATGACCGCCCTGATGGCGCTTTCCGGATGCGGATCGAGCGGCATTTTTGACCGTGAACGTCCCGATGAATTTGCCGTGAGCCGTGCTGCTCCTTTGGCCGTTCCGCCTGATTTCTCACTTGTCCCGCCAAAGCCCGGCGCAGCCCCGACCCAAAGTGGCAGTAATCAGGAAGAAGTTCTTGAAGCTCTATTTGGCGGCCCTGCGCCGCGTTCAGCCGCCGAGAGCGCCGTGATCGGTGCCGCCGGCCGCAGCGAACTTGGCATCCGCACCGCCGTCGGCGACCCAGACACCAATACGGTGAATAAGGGTTCGATCACGCGTGATATTATTGCCGCCCCTGAAGGTGACGGACAAAGCGCACAGGCGGCTATTCCGGGAGCTTAAACCCCTAGGAAACCTAACGGAAAAGGCAGCTTTATGGCTGCCTTTTTTATGCCCTCGCCCCTGCTTCCTCGACGCCTGCGCTATTGTGACGCAACGCTTTTAGCACGGTATCGACAATCTGCGGCGCGTTTAGGCCGGCTTCGTCATATTGCTTGTCTGGGCTATTATGCTCTTGAAACACATCCGGCAAACGCATCGTGCGGATTTTCAAACCCGTATCGGTCAGGCCAAGGTCGCTAGCCAGCGTCAGCACATGCGCGCCAAGGCCGCCGATCGCCGCTTCTTCAAGCGTCACGACGACATCATGGCTGGCAATCAGCTTGCGGATCAGAGCTTCATCGAGCGGCTTCACAAAGCGCATATCGGCAACAGTGGTCGATAGGCCTTTTGCATCAAGCTGATCCGCAGCTTTCTTCGCTTCTTCAAGGCGCGGGCCGAGCGACATGATCGCAACTTTCTTACCCTCGCGAACAATGCGCCCTTTGCCGATTTCCAGTTGCTCAGGCACTTCAGGGAGCGGAATGCCGATGCCTGCCCCGCGCGGATAGCGGAACGCGATGGGTCCGCTATCATGCATTGCCGCAGTATAGGTCATGTGCACCAGCTCCGCCTCATCCGCCGCTGCCATCACAACAAAGTTGGGAAGCGTCGACAGATAGGTCACATCGAAGCTGCCTGCATGGGTCGATCCATCGGCACCAACCAGACCGGCACGATCAATCGCGAAACGCACGGGCAGATTCTGGATGGCCACATCATGCACGACTTGGTCATATGCACGCTGCAGGAAGGTGGAATAAATCGCCGCAAAGGGCCGCATGCCTTGCGCAGCCAATCCAGCGGCAAAAGTCACGCCATGCTGTTCGGCAATGCCGACATCAAAGGATTTGTCCGGATGCGTGGCGGCAAATTTATCGACGCCCGTACCCGACGGCATCGCGGCGGTAATCGCGCAGATGGTCGGGTCGCTATCGGCAAGTTTTGCAAGCGTTTCGCCAAATACATTCTGGTAAGCTGGCGGACCGCCGCCCGGGCCTTTATCCTGTTTGCCCGAAACCACATCAAATTTCGCCACACCGTGATATTTGTCATCGGCGGCTTCGGCAGGGGCATAGCCCTTGCCCTTTTTGGTGACGCAGTGGATCAAAACCGGCCCTTCGGCATTGTCGCGCACATTTTCGAGCACGGGGATAAGCTGATCCATATTATGCCCATCGATAGGCCCGACATAATAAAAGCCAAGTTCTTCAAACAGCGTGCCGCCCATAGCCATGCCGCGCGCAAATTCTTCGGCCTTTTCGGTCGCTCCATGCAAACGGCGTGATAGTTTCGCCGTGAGTTTGCTGGCAAATTTGCGGATTCCCAGATATTCGCTCGACGATACCAGCCGCGCCAAATAGCCCGACAGCCCGCCCACCGGCGGTGCAATCGACATGTCATTATCGTTGAGAATGACCACCAGCCGGTTGCCTGCGGCCTGCGCATTATTCATCGCTTCATAAGCCATACCCGCGCTCATCGCCCCGTCGCCGATAACCGCAATCGCCTTGCCCGGCTTATCGGCCATCTTGTTGGCGACTGCAAAACCGAGGGCAGCCGAAATCGAGGTGGAGCTATGCGCTGCGCCAAACGGATCATATTCGCTCTCGCTGCGCTTGGTGAAGCCCGAAAGCCCGCCGCCTTGGCGCAATGTGCGAATACGGTCGCGGCGTCCGGTGAGAATTTTATGCGGATAGCATTGATGTCCCACGTCCCAGACGAGGCGGTCTTCAGGGGTATTGAACACATAATGGATGGCCGTGGCCAATTCGACCACGCCAAGGCCTGCGCCCAGATGGCCCCCAGTCACTGAAACCGCGCTGATAACCTCGCTACGTAATTCATCGGCAAATTGCCGCAGGTCGCCATCTTTGAGCTTGCGGAGATCGGCGGGGATGTTGACCTTGTCGAGCAAGGGCGTGCTTGGCTTTTCTGACATAGGGCCGCTTTAGCGCCAAATTTCTGGACTGTCGATGAATAGCGGAAATTCCGGATGACGAATCTCTTTGCGCGCGTTAGCGTTACCGCATGAGCTGGAAAAAAGAGGTTGAGGAAATCCACGTTCGGCGGGAAATGGCCGAAGCGATGGGCGGAGAAGAAAAAGTCGCGCGGCAACATGCGCGCGGCAAGCTGGATGCGCGCGAGCGGATCAGACGTCTAGCTGATGATGGATCATTCCGCGAGATCGGCAAAATTGCCGGACGCGGAGAATATGACGACGCCGAAAATCTAGAAAATCTCTCGGCCAGCAACTTCATATTTGGCCGCGCAAATATAGATGCACGCCCGGTCGTCGCCAGCGCAGATGATTTCACTGTGCGCGGCGGGGCGGCAGATGCCGCTATCCACCGTAAATTCACTCAAGCTGAGCAAATGGCGCATGAGATGCGCCTGCCGCTTATCCGCATGATTGACGGAACAGGCGGGGGCGGTTCCGTAAAAATGATAGAGGATATGGGGTTTACCTATGTGCCTTATGTGCCTGGCTGGGAGCATGTGGTTAAAAACCTCGACACTGTACCCGTCGTCGCTTTGGCGCTGGGCCCAACAGCAGGATTAGGCGCGGCGCGGGCTGTGGCGAGCCATTATTCCGTCATGGTCAAAGGTCTTTCGCAAATTTCTACCGCAGGTCCGCAAGTCGTCGCGGCGCTGGGTGAGACGCAAGATAAAGAAAGCCTTGGCGGATCAATCATCCATACACGTAACGGCGTGATTGATGATGAAGCTAAGGACGAAGCCGAAGCTTTCGGCATGGCGAAACAATTCCTGTCTTATTTGCCAAGTTATGTTGGGGCTGATTTGGAACGCATAGAAAATACCGATCCCGCTGACCGCGCGGATGAGCATCTGCTATCCATCGTGCCGCGCGATAAATCAAAAGCTTACAATATGCGCCGCATCGTTCAGAGCGTGGCGGACGCTGGCAGCGTCTTTGAAATGGGCCGGCGCTGGGGTAGGGGTGTCATTACAGCTTTCGCGCGGTTCGATGGTTGGCCTGTTGCAGTACTTGCGAGTGACCCCACATTTCTAGGCGGGTCATGGACGGCAGATACCGCAGAGAAGGCCAAACGCTTTACGGCTCTCGCCGAGCAATTTGGAATGCCCGTCATTCACCTCGTCGATAATCCTGGCTTCATGATTGGGTTGGAGGCCGAAAAGACGGCGACTATCCGTCGGGGCGTGGAGACCATGAATGCCATTTATAAATCCAAAGTGCCTTGGGCCAATGTTATCAACCGCAAAGCTTACGGCGTTGCGGGCGCGGCTATGTCTAACCACACGCGCTTTCAATATCGCTTTGGCTGGCCAAGCGGGGATTGGGGCAGCCTGCCCATCGATGGCGGCGTTGAGGTGGCTTATCAATCTGAATTGCAAGCCTCGAAAAATCCCGAAAAGAAACTCGCCGAAATTAAAAATCGTCTTGCAAAGGTGACTTCGCCATTTCGCACGGCTGAACATTTCGCGGTCGAAGATGTTATCGACCCACGCGAGACACGAAAGCTGCTCTGTGAATTCGTCAATTTGGCGATGCGCTGAATTCTGCAAATTCCCTCTTTTCCAAATGAAAAAGCCGCGCTATAGAGCGCGAACTTACCAATGGGGGGATAGCTCAGTTGGTTAGAGCCACCCGCTCATAACGGGTTGGTCGGGAGTTCAAGTCTCTCTCCCCCTACCAAATTTTTTATTTCATATATTTGCTGGCATCGCCATTCGGGCCGAGGTTCATGACGTAAAACTGTCCAAATTCGATGGTTTGTTTTGCGTGGGCGAGGTTGAAATTTAGTTGCGTT
>CAKZNA010000212.1 GCA_937129355.1 uncultured Sphingomonadales bacterium
ACCATCGGCAATGACGCGCTTTCTGTTCGCGATACTCTTCAAGTTGGCTCCAAGAGCTATAATTATTTTTCGCTGGCGAAGGCCGCGGAAAAGCTGGGCGATGTATCGCGTTTGCCGATGACGCTGAAAGTGCTGCTGGAAAATATGCTGCGCTTTGAAGATGGCGGATTTACCGTGGCATCGGAAGATGCGCAGGCGGTGGTGGATTGGCAGAAAGAAGCCAAATCCAGCCATGAAATTCAATATCGCCCTGCGAGGGTTTTGATGCAAGATTTTACCGGCGTGCCGGCCGTGGTCGATCTCGCGGCGATGCGCGACGGGATAAAGGCGCTGGGCGGTGATGCGGAGAAGATTAACCCGCAGGTTCCGGTGCATCTGGTTATCGATCACTCTGTCATGGTCGATGAATTTGGCACGCCTCAGGCATTCGAGAACAATGTGGCGCTGGAATATCAGCGGAATATGGAGCGTTATGAATTCCTGAAATGGGGTTCGCAGGCGTTTGATAACTTTAAGGTGGTGCCGCCGGGAACGGGGATTTGCCATCAGGTGAATTTGGAAAATATTGCCAAATCGGTTTGGTATTCGGAAGACCAGAATGGCGATCTGACCGCCTATCCCGATACATGCGTGGGCACCGATAGCCATACGACGATGATTAACGGCCTGGGCGTGCTCGGCTGGGGCGTTGGCGGGATTGAAGCGGAGGCCAGCATGTTAGGCCAGCCGGTTTCGATGCTGATCCCCGAAGTTGTCGGCTTTAAGCTAACCGGCGAACTCGCCGAGGGGATTACCGCGACTGATCTGGTGCTGACCTGTGTGCAGATGCTGCGCGAAGTGGGCGTTGTCGGGCGGTTTGTTGAATTTTACGGGCCCGGTGTGGCGGCGCTTTCGCTGGCCGACCGCGCGACGATAGCAAACATGGCGCCCGAATATGGCGCGACATGCGGGTATTTCCCGATTGATGATAAGACGCTGGATTACCTAAGACTAACAGGCCGCGATGAGGATGATATTGCGCTGACCGAAGCCTACGCCAAAGCACAAGGCTTCTGGCGTAGCGATGACGCGCCTGAGGCCGTCTTTACCAATACGCTCTCGCTCGACATGGGCAGCGTGGTGCCATCGCTTTCGGGGCCGAAACTTCCGCAGCAGCGCGTTTCGATGAAGGATCTGGATGAAGGCTTTAACCGCGATCTGGGCGAAGTGTTTGCGGCGAATGACGATGCGGGGCGCGTGGATGTGTCCGGCGAAGATTTCGACCTTGGCCACGGCGATGTGACGATTGCGGCGATTACGTCTTGCACCAATACCAGCAACCCAAGCGTGCTGATTGCCGCGGGGCTTGTGGCGCGGAAGGCGCGCGCACGCGGATTGCAGCGGCAGCCATGGGTTAAGTCGTCGCTGGCACCGGGAAGCCAGGTTGTGACCGATTATCTGGATAAGGCGGGATTGAGCGAAGACCTCAACTATCTCGGCTTTAATCTGGTGGGCTATGGTTGCACGACATGTATCGGCAATTCCGGCCCGCTGGCGCCGGCTATTTCTAAGGCGATTAACGACAACGGTCTGGTCGCGGCGTCGGTATTGTCCGGCAACCGCAATTTTGAAGGGCGCGTGTCGCAAGATGTGAAGGCGAATTATCTCGCCTCGCCGCCGCTGGTGGTGGCTTATGCGATCAAGGGTACGGTGCGTGAGGATATGTATGAGAGCCCTATCGGCGTAGGTTCCGATGGCGAGGATGTGTATTTGCGCGATATCTGGCCGACGAATGACGAGGTTGCAGAGGCGATGGGCGGCGCGGTGAGCCGTGAGATGTTCGAGAGCCGCTATGCCAATGTCTATGACGGCGATGCCGCGTGGCAGGATATCGATGTGACCGGCGGTGACACTTACCAATGGCGCGCTGGGTCAACTTACGTGGCGAACCCGCCTTACTTTGACGGCATGGAAATGACCCCTGCACCGGTGGGTGACATTAACGATGCGAAATTGCTGGCGCTGCTTGGGGATTCGATCACGACCGATCATATTAGTCCTGCTGGCGCGATCAAAGAAGACTCGCCAGCCGGAGAATACCTTAAAAATCATCAAGTTAGCAAGAAAGACTTTAACAGCTACGGCAGCCGCCGCGGAAACCACGATGTAATGATGCGCGGCACTTTCGCTAACATCAGAATCAAGAACATAATGGCCGACGGAGCCGAAGGTGGCCTCACAAAATATAACGGCGAAATCATGCCAATCTACGACGCCGCAATGCGCCACAAAGCAGACGGCAGATCACTCGTCGTCGTCGGCGGTGAGCAATATGGCACCGGCTCGTCGCGCGACTGGGCGGCGAAGGGCACCAACCTGCTGGGCGTGAAAGCGGTGATCGTGAAAAGCTATGAGCGTATCCACCGATCGAACCTGATCGGCATGGGCGTGCTCCCGCTGCAATTTGCAGAAGGCGTGGACAAAGATACACTCGGCATTACCGGCGATGAAAGCTTTACCGTGACGGGCGTGGCCAGCCTCGATCCGCGCCAAACGGTAACGGTCGAAATGACGCGCGGCGATGGTTCGACCGTCAGCTTCGAAACGCTCTGCCGTATCGATACTGCAAACGAGATGGAATATTTCCGCAATGGCGGCATCCTGCACTATGTGCTGAGAAATCTCGCGAGCTAATCAGCGTAGAAATTTGGACAAGGAAACAGTTATGGCTGCCAGAATTATCAAGTATTCGGGAATTCTGGCTGCCATTGCTTTGCTTGGGGCCTGCAATGTCGTTGAACGCAAACCCGAAGCAGCTCCGGATTTTAGGCCGGCGCTAGACAATCATCTCGCGATGGTAACATCACGCGATTTGGAAGGGTTCAAGGCGACCCTGACCAAAGGCGACGATCTCAACGTTATTTTCCCCGGCGGCACGATCATTCCGACCACCAAGGAAGTTGTCGAATTTCATACCGATTGGTTCAAGGATAAGGACTGGATCATGGAGCCGGAGGTGGTGAAAGTCATCGAAGGCAAAGACATGGCCACGGCGCTGACCAAATATCAATTTCGGGACAATAAGGACGGCAAGCCCCGGTCGGCGTGGCTGGTGCTGGTATTCGCATTGGAAGACGGCGAATGGCGTCTGGTGCATGATCAGAATACTCGCATAGACGAGAAACCTGCGGGCTAACCGGAGACACGCATGCCCCGCCTCCGCGAGATCCCAAAAAGCGAAGTGAACGACGAGTTCGTCCTTCGCATGTACGACATGCTCTTCGAGGACCGTGATCCGGTGACACGACCCGATACAGCAACAGGAACACCCGGCAATTGGTGGACCGTCTTCGCGCAAGTGCCCGACGCTTTCAAACATGCGACCGAGGGTTTCGGCTTTTATCGTTCGCCTAACCGAGAGCTGGACGAGCAGCTGCGTGAGCTTGCCCAAACGCGAGTTGGCTATGCCGTAGGTTCACAATTCGTCTATTCACAACATATGAAGGCCGCACGTTTTTCTGGGCTTTCGGAGGAGCAGGTCCAAGCAATTTCCAGCTGGAACACCGCCGATTGTTTTGACGAGAAAGAGCGTGCGGTTCTCGCCTATACCGATGCGCTCGCGCTCGAACATGGCCGCGTTCCCGATGCGCTATTTGCTACGCTCAAGAAGCACTTAAGCGAGGTTGAGATTATCGAGCTTACCTATATCACCTGCACCTATGTGATGCATGGCGTGATGAGCCGTGCGCTGAAGCTAGAGTTTGATGATGTCGATGAACGCGTGACAGAAGTGCCCGCACCTGACGGCGCAACCGCCGAAACAATGGGTATGGTCGATAAACGCAAAAAGAGCTAAACCACTCCAGACAGGAGAGGTTTATGGGGTATCATCATCTCGCGCTCGCCGCGAAGGACATGGCGGCAATTCACGAATTTTACGAAGACGTGATGGGTTTCGAGCTTGTCACCGTTGAAATTGCGCCAGTGATGGGCGGCGGATGGGGCAAGCATTTCTTCTACCGCATGGATGGCGATGACAGCAAATTCATCGCCTTTTGGGAATTGCACGATGTGCCAGGGCAAGAAGCTCACCAGTTTGATCTGAACAAAGCGGCCAAAACCCCGCCTGGCACAAACCATATCAGCTTTGACGTACACACGCCCGAAGAACTGACTTCACGGCGTGAGAAATGGAATGCCGCTGGCCACGATGTACTCGAGATTGATCATAACTGGTGTCATTCTATTTATACTCGCGATCCCAATGGCAATATGGTCGAGTTTTGCCTGACTACAGGGGAATTTGGCGATGCGGAACGACAGCGAGCGCTAGCAGCTTTGAATGAAAGCGAAATGAATGCCACGCCTCCCCCCGCGATGATGAAACAATGGCTAGCTGCGGAATGCGAAAAATGAAGCGACCTCAACCCAAAGCCTCTGATGCTGCCACCGCAGTGCCGCCAAAAAATCCGCTGGACCAAATTTGGCAGAATACAAAAGAATGGTGGTGGGGGCATGTCACCATTGATGTCGATCAACCACGCGTAATTGAGCGGATTGAGGATGAAAGCGATACCACAGGCCGCTACATTTTTATGACCTGCATGTCGGCGGGGATAGCCATTCTTGGTATGATCCTGTCCTCCCCGGCTGTTGTTATTGGCGCGATGCTGCTCAGTCCTTTGATGGGGCCGATATTGGGAGCCGGTTTTGCGCTCACCACCGGCGATACGAAATGGCTCAAGGAGTCGGGCTGGTCGTTGATTGTCGGAACAATTGTCGCTGTCATATTTTGCGCATTTATCGTATATTTCTCTCCACTTCAAACAGTTACAACCGAAATTGCGTCGCGCACGCGCCCAAATTTATTCGATTTGCTGGTCGCGTTTTTCTCAGGATTGGCGGGCAGCTATGCCATGATCCGCGGCCGCGAAGGTACCATTGTCGGTGTCGCCATCGCCACCGCTTTGATGCCCCCGCTTGCGGCCATCGGCTTTGGCCTCGCTACACAGAATTGGACGGTGTTTGGCGGCGCGCTCTTGCTATATGTGACCAATCTCGTGACCATCGCGCTCACCGCCGCGATCATGGCACGGCTCTACGGCTTCCGAACGCGCCTATCCGAACGACAGAGCATGGTGCAGAATTTCGGTATTGTAATTGCCTTTATTCTGCTTGCCATTCCGCTGGTATATTCCTTGCGGCAAATCGCCTGGGAAGCAAATGCATCGCGTGTGATTGAAGGATATATCGAAGACCGGTTTGATGACCGGGCGCGTATTTCGCAAATCCAGATAGATTTTGGTAGCTCACCCATTCAGGTCAGCGCATCGGTCCTGACGCCTAAGTTAGAAGGCGCTGCTGCTCTTCGAAGCAGTAAGTCGCTAAGCAAGCGGTTAAACTCTCCGATTGAAGTGACGCTTGATCAATTTCGCGTTGGTACTGGCGATGGTGAAGCCGATGCCGCTCAAATCGCGGCGGCCAAAGCCAGCGAGCAAGCAAGCGCGGCCGAACGACAAATCAAGGAACTAGGCGAAACACTTGCTCTGGTTGCTGGCGTGGAACCAAAGGATGTAATGATTGACCGTTCCAACCGGCGGGCTGTGGTGGAAGCGAAATTATTACCGGGCGCAACATTGGCAACTTATTTCGAACTGGAAAACCGCGTTAGAAAGCTGCAGCCGGATTGGGCATTATTGGTAGAACCGCCTGCTCTCCCGCTTCCCGAAATCTCTATGAGTGACGGGAAAATCACCGAAGAAATGGGGCCGCAGCTAAAGTTGCTGGTCTGGGCCGCACGGCGCGTGGATGGGCCCATAGGTATCAATGGCCGCGACACAGATGTTGAAGCGATGCTGACTTATTTGAAGGAACAAGGCATTGATGCCATGCGTAAGCCGTCCCTAAAGGCGCAGCGGGGCAAAATAGTGGCCGACTGGCTTGCACCTGATGAGATGCTAGAAGAGCGCTAGCCTTCTGCGCGAGCGAGCAGTTTTTGCGCTGACGCAAGATGCGGGGCATCGACCATTTTGCCGCCCACTTGCAGCGCGCCCGCACCCGGATTGGCAGCGAATGCTTCGACCACTGCCCGGGCTTCGGAAAGCTGCTGCTCGGTCGGCGTGAAGGCGGCGTTGATAATGGGTATCTGCGCCGGGTGAATAGCCAGCATTCCGGTAAAGCCATCGCGTGCGGCACGCTTTGCATAGGCTTCCAGCCCGGCCTCATCCTTGATCGACGGATAAACCGTATCCATCGCCAGCACTCCCGCCGCATGGGCCGCAAACAAAGTCAAACTGCGCGCGAGTTCATAGGGTGGGGTGTAACTGCCGTCCTCTTCGCGCGACGTGGCGGCACCGATAGCGGCAGGCAAATCTTCTGCGCCCCAGCTAAGCCCGAGCAGCGATGATGCAACGTCGCGGTAGCTGCCCATCTCGAAAATACCCGCCGCTGTTTCGGTGGCGATAGCGAAGATACCGGGTTCTTCGCCGTCTGCGATAGCTGGCACCATCAAGCTGCGGAGCCATTTGACCGTCGCAGCCCCTCCGGCCTTTGGCAGCACCAAAGCATCGGGATAATGCGGCAAGACCGCATCCAGATCATCCTGCGTCATGCCGCTGCCTTGCGGATTTATGCGGATGAAGGTGCGTATTTCGTTGCGGTCACCAGACAACCATTCGGCAGCTGCTTCGCGCGCCTTGCCTTTATTCTCCAGCGAAACGGAATCCTCAAGGTCCAGAATGATCGCGTCTGCACCCGATGCGGCAGCTTTGGCAAAGCGCTCAGGGCGGTCCGCAGGAACGAAAAGGACTGAGCGGAGCTTCATGCAGATTTCTTTTTGAGCAGCGCCGCCCGTTCGCATTGGCACACCACCTCGTCACGCTGGTTCAGGCAGCGATGGAGGAAGGTCCCAATGCCCGCATTGGGCCGCGATTTGCTTTCTTTCAGGGCGATAATCTCGGTCTCTCCGCGCAAGGTATCGCCGATGAAAACCGGCTTCGGCATCACCACCTTGTCAAAACCCAAATTGGCCACCAGCGTGCCCAGCGTCGTATCGCCAACCGATACCCCGACCAACAGGCTGAAAGTGAAAGTGCTATTCACGAGTATCTGCCCGAACTCGCTTTCCTTCGCGGCTTCTGCGTCGATATGCAGCGGCTGCGGATTATGCGTCATGGTGCTGAACAGCAGGTTATCCGTCTCCGTTACAGTGCGGCGGATTTCATGCGCTATGCTATCGCCCACCTGCCATTCGTCGAAAAATTTGCCTGCCATTACGCGGCCTCCCCTTCAATCGTCATTCCGGACTTGATCCGGAATCTAGAACGAAACATTGCGTGGCTGGACTCCGGATCAAGTCCGGAATGACGGCGAGGCTTTAAAATACTCACTCTTCCGCCGCCTCGACAACAGCTAGCACCGCCTCAACCTCAACCTGCGCGCCTTCTTCAGCATTCAATTCCGACACGACCCCGTCAAACGGCGCGGTCAGCGTATGCTCCATCTTCATCGCCTCCAGCGTGATCAGTTTCTGGCCCTTGGTAACTGTTTCACCAGAAGCGACATCGACCGAAATGACGCGTCCCGGCATGGGGGACAGGATTGCGCCGTCGGAAGCGGCGGCACCGCCACTTCCTCCAGCACGCGGTATTGAGAAAGCAAATGCATGGCCAAACAAAAACCAGAGCAACTGGCCATCGACATTATCAAAAACATAGCCGCCATCGTCAATCGCAGAGCCGGTAAATTCGCGACCATCGCGCTCAACAAAGGTTAGTTCTGATCGAGCCGGCGCATTCAAACGGAAGCCTGAAAAATCTTGAGGTAAACTCGCTTCGTTTGCATTATTTGCCAGCCCTCCAGCAACATAGTCTACCATATATTCGGGTAGCTCCGGAGGCGAGGTTAGCGCCTCCATTTTTCGCTCAATGAAGCTGGTGTCCAACTTGGCGTTTTGAAAGTCTTCATCCAAGCAAATTTTTGCAAGGAATGCTGCGTTGGTTTTCAACGGATATATTTCAATGTCGGTCAGGGTTTCCCAAAGAAATTCAATTGCCTCCAATCGATTATTCTTATCTGCTGTGGTGACGATCTTTGCAATCATCGGGTCATAGTAGATTGAAATATCATCACCGGATTTAACCCCGGTATCGACTCTAACGTGTTTGTTCTCTTCGGGTGTGGACATGTAGTGAATGTGGAAAGACCTATGGTCTTTAATACCGCGGTAATAAACTATATAGATTCTCAAAAGAATTAAATAAAACTAATAAATAGCCCTGTACTTTTTTTGGTGACTAATTCAAATACATTCCTAAAATGAGACTTT
>CAKZNA010000213.1 GCA_937129355.1 uncultured Sphingomonadales bacterium
AGTTGACCAGAGGGTTAAACGAATATTGTATTAATAAATTAGATTGTACTTTTAAGTTGAATTCATCGACAGGGCAACCAATTACGCCCGCATCGATTACATGGCGCTTTTGGCGGCCGGGCCGGGGCCGGTGGTTCTTGGCTTTGAGCAACAGCGTACGGCCCAAAGCCAAAGCGTTAGTCCTGACCGGCCAAAAACCGCTCGGCTTCCAGAGCTGCCATACAGCCCATTCCGGCACTGGTGACGGCTTGGCGGTATTTGTGATCGGTCAGATCACCGGCGGCAAAGATACCGGGCACCGAGGTTTCGGTGGTGCCGGGCTTGACCGAGACATAGCCGCCATTGTGCATCTCAAGCACGTCTTTCACCAATTCGTTCGCTGGCGAATGGCCGATGGCGACGAACACGCCCTTACAGGCGATCTCGGAAATCTCACCGGTGATGCGTGAATTCTGGATGATGATATTCCAGAAGAAAGACAGCACGGTATTGATGCTGGTCTTGCATGGCGACGTGTTGCGGATATGAGTGCAGTTTATACAGATTTGGGGTTGACGGTCGGTATGGAATATGGCATAAAGGCCGCTGAAGAAGTAGGAAACGAGGTAGTATTTAGAAATGTGTCAAGCATATGAAGCAGAGGCTAGATTGATAGGCGCACTAGAACGTGCCGCAGAAAATGTAAAGATCATTTGTCTGGAAAAAAACTTATGACGGATGAAGAATTTCACAAGATGCAAATTGAGGCTCTAATGGCTCGCGATGCGGGGATTTAAAATATGAAATCTATTTGTTATAACAGTTTCGGTGATTATTGTCTTTGGATTGATGGCAAATTCATTGGATTTTTTGAAACGAGAGAAGGGGCTATGGATTATGGATTATGAGAAAATTAAGGAATTGCCGGAAGAATATGCAAGCCTGATTCGCGTTGAACGTGAAGATGATGCAATCAAATCTCTTCTTTTGAAGATTGATGGCAGTATCCTCAAAATCAAGGCGGGAAATTATGGAGACGTTCTTTATTTATCGGTGCCAAAGAAACCAGAAACTAGGATCGTTTTTCAGGTAGGTTCATCAACTTTCGAAGATCGCGATGATGCGGAACAATTTTTAGCATTGAAAGGCTTGCCGATTCTTGACAAGGAAATCGAAGGTAAGACAAATGAACTTTTTGACGATGATATTCCCTTTTAGACAACCCTAACGCCTCCTTCGGTGGCCTTGCAAGTTTGGCTGTTATAGTGAATGATCGGGATTGAAGAAATCGGCAGTGTGTTAGGGTTTCACGGTAGTGCTGCTTAATCATTTGAAAAATTTGCGTTAATTCACAGGTCCGTTCGATGTAGAGGGAGTCATGCCCCGAAGCAAAATAACCTCCCGATATCTGCTATAGCTAGGATATCGGGAGGGCGGACATCAAGAAAGGCTTGTAAAATGAAGATAGTTTACAATAATTGTTTTGGCGGTTTCGGATTGTCTGAACCCGCAATTAAACGGTATGCTGAATTGAAGGGCATAAGTCTCTTTCCACAGAAAGAAAAATATTACACAATTTATTGGCTTGAGCCTGAAAGAGAAACAACATTAAATGCGCGAGATATTGAACGTAATGATCCAATTTTAGTGCAAGTAGTGACGGCAACACGCCTGCAATTAGGAATTAAAGTTCACTTTAACGGCGTCGAATTGGTTGCTTATCCTAACCATCAACCGTATGCATTATCAGATGGTTTTCAAAAAGCGGTAAAAGAAAAGGGCGAAGACAAAATGGCCTTTAGCGCACCATGAAACTAACAAAAGTTCTCGTTAATGATGGCCTTGATGAACAAATTAAAGCTATTTGCTCGCGATATAAAGTCAATGTTGATGAGATTTTCAAGATCTCAAATGGACTTTCAAAAGTAACATTCAAACCGGAGAAAAGAGATGACTGAACTAGAAAAAGAAGCCGTTCAAAAAATTGTCGGTGCAAAGGGCGCAATGGAAAAAGTCATTGCGCGAAACAATGAGCTTGAGAACGTAATTAAAAAGCTTTTGAAATTGCATCAAGAATCTAATGCCGCTATTTCAAAAGATGCTTCAATATATTCCAATTATTCAGGGGTAAAGGGCGGATGGGTTAACGATAAAAAATACGTATCGGCAAGTTCTTTTTTTCAACAGGCAAAAGTTTTAGCCTCAGAACACTTGGATTTGTAAATTATGAATGAGCGCGAAGGGAAAGAAAAAACATGGAAATGGTGTCCAATTCATGAGGCGTGGCTTTATGAGATGCCATATAGAATTTATCCATGTGACGATAAATTTTTAATCTCAAGTGACAATTGCTGGCATCCGGGTGAATTTGATACATTTGAAGAAGCGGAAAAAGAGGTTTTGGGATTGTGAAAGATCTATGGTATCAATGTCATTTGCGGCAAGGGCAGCGTGAAACGGTTGGTTACATAAAGGAAAGCGCTGCAAAAAGGGGTAATTTTGTCGAATTGTTGTCTCCCGGATTTGATATTGGTTTTTGGGAAGTGATTCGAGTAAGTTTGCCCGGTGTCCCTTATTCACGAATTCAAAAAGCAGAAGAAAACAGACGAGATAAACGGAATTTTCAGAGCACGAAAGCAAAATAATGATAAAAATTAGTGATTATCAAATGGGCTTGGAGAATCGAGCTTTAGACGGTTTGCGAGCAGCGCAACAATTGTCACGTGATACTGCAATTAATGCAGGATGGTATAAAAATCCTGAAACAGGGGAGGAAATTGAAAGAAATTTCGGTGAAGTTATCGCATTAATGCATTCTGAATTATCAGAAGCGCTAGAGGCAGATCGCAAAAATCTTATGGATGATAAATTACCTCATCGTGATGGAAGAGAAGTTGAGTTTGCTGATTGCATAATTCGTATTTTTGACACTGCTGCCGCATATAATATGGATTTGGCGGGAGCTATTATTGAAAAAAATAGATACAATCAACATCGCGAAGATCATAAGTTAGAGGCGCGAAACGCGAACGGAAAGAAATATTGATTTCATTAAATGATTTTTCAACGGTCAAAAAATACCTTGATCGTATCGGCGCAGAACCGCGCTCAATTAGGAAGGCCGTTGTAAGAGAGGAAATTGGGAAATATTGGCTAGACGTTTGTATTATAAATTTTTCGAAAACTGGCGATGTTACAGTTTCTGATGAGCGTTTCATTCCTACAGAAATTGAATTACAGGTAATAAAAGAAGAGCTTTCTTCTGTTAAATGGCCTGAAGCAGTTTTCATAAAAGATTTGAATGACGCAAATCTTCCGGCAATGGTTAAAGGGGCCGTGCCGGAAGATATTTTTGCATTTCGTGATGTAAACAATAATATCACGATGCTGCAAGTGCGGAAGGAACGCAAGGGCGAGCGGTCTTATATCCCCGTTACGCTCTTTGATGATGGCGAATACAGGTTTTGTGAGCCTGATGGTTCACTTCCCTTGTTTGGTCTTGAAAATCTGAAAAACAACACAACGGTGTTTGTTCATGAAGGCGCTAAAGCGGCGCGTCACGCGCAAGAAATTGCCAATGGTAGTGTCAGTCATCCATGGTCACAAGAGCTTGCCCATGCTTGCCACGTTGGCTTTTGCGGTGGTGCATTGTCTCCTGAGAGAACCGATTGGAAAATTCTCAAAAAACATGGTGTAACGAGGGTAATCATTGTCCCTGACAACGATCTTGTCGGACTTTCTGCAGTGCCAAAAATTTCACGTCAATTGGATTGTGTCACGATGATGATTCAATTTACAGATGATTGGCCAAAATCGGCAGATTTGTATGATCCATTTCCTGAAAAGCTGTTTCGAAAAATTGGCGATTTGAAATATTACATTGGACCTTCATTCCAGCAATGTTTGCATCCAGCAACATATATGACTCATTTGATACCGATTCCCGATAGTAAAAAAATGCTGCCAGTTTTGCGTCATCATGCTGTAGGGCAATGGCTTTATGTTGAGGAAAGTGAGCTTTTTGTTAATGTTGAAAACCCTGAAATTATTCGCAAAGCTGATTCCCTTGACGCGATGTTGAGGCCGTTTAGTGATACAAAAAAGACCAGTGAATTGATTCTCAAATCTTTTACAGGACGAGTTACGAATCTTGCCTATGATCCGAGAAGTAATGGTCGCAAGGTTATGATTGATGGAAATACGGCGATAAACCTTTATCAGCCTTCAGACATTAAACCACAATCAGGGGATCCGCAGCCTTGGCTTGACTTTGTTTCAAATCTTGTCCCTGATGAAGATGAAAAAAAGAATGTTTTGAAATGGACAGCAACGCTAATTGCAAAACCGGAAAGGCATATCCAATTTGCATTGCTCATGATAAGTGAACAGACGGGAACGGGTAAATCCGCATTCGCTCGTATTCTTGCACGTTGTGTTGGTATGCACAACACAAGCTTCCCATCTGAAAAACAAATTCTGGACACTTTTACAGGATGGATTGCAAGAAAGCGTTTGGTTGTGATTAATGAAGTCTATTCTGGCAGTAACTGGAAAATGGCCAATGCGATTAAATCATATATCACTGATGAAGATATAGCATTACGCATGATGTTCAAAGAAGCTATTACAATCAAAAACTTCGCACATTTTGTTGCTAATTCAAATTCACCTGCAGCTATCAAAATTGATGAGAAGGATCGCCGTTGGTATATTCCAACAATTACAGAAGAAAGATGGTCTGATGAAAAATTCAATGAGTTTTTCCAATGGCTGGAAAGTGGTGGGTATTCAATCATAATAGATTGGGCTAATCGTTATGGAGAATATTTCAATCATGGCTCTAAAGCTCCCATGACAGAACGAAAAAAGGATATGATTGCGGATAGCCGCTCAAAAGAACAAAATGAGGCTGTCGGTTTGGCCAATTTGATGAATGAATCAGAAGAGCCGATATCTATTGGCTATCGTGATATCAAAATTTGGCTGGAGCTTATGTGCAATCGTGCACTTTATGACAGTGACGTTGAAATCAAGCGCTCGATGCGCGATGCAGGTGTTTTCTTTAGCAAAGGTCGCGTTTCTCTTGACGGTCGAATGCAGGCACTTTGCATGAATGCCGCCATGACTGAAAAAATAATTGGAAAAGGAGCGGATGAGGGGTTGACTATCGCAAAATCTTATCGCAAAATGCCAAGCGAAGTTAACGATGAAGGGAATATGTGATGAAAATAACTAAAGAATTGGCAGAAAAAGTGCTTGAAACAGTTGATGCTGGGCTTTGCTCAGGATTGGGAAATCCAATTCCCGGACAAATGTGCGTTGAAGCTGCCGTTTGTTACGCAATGGGGATGGAGCATAGTGATGAACCGATTTGCGTTGCAGAATCTGTGCGGAGTTTGAAAATAAAGATCAATGATTCGTGCTGGTCTTCTAACGATGCAAGGGCAAAAGGATTGAGAAGATTAGCAATTGCTCAATTAGGATCGTCTGGAGTCGTTGATGATTCAAGGTTTGTTCGAATGGTCGTTGAATTGGTTATTTCAAAACAATTGCCACTTGCTTTGAGAGCAGCGGCTTCTGTTCATCCAGATAAAAACCATAAATCAAAATTACTTGATGCTGCAATTCGTTGCGAAAAAGAAAAGAGTACTTATGCGGCTGATGCGGCGGATTATGCGGCTGATGCGGCGGATTATGCGGCGGCTAATGCGGCTGATGCGGCTAATGCGGCTAATGCGGCTTATGCGGCTTATGCGGCTGATGCGGCTTATGCGGCTTATGCGGCTGATGCGGCGGCTGATGCGGCTTATTCAGCGGCTTATGCAGCGGCTGATGCAGCTGATGCAGCGGCTGGAATAACTACAAAGGATGAACATTTATCTGAATTTTGTGAAGATGTTGTTCAGATTTTGATTGAATTGAAATCGCCCGGTTGCGAATTTTTGGAGTTAACAGAATGACCCGACAAGAAATTTTTGACAAAGTTTGCGAACGTTTGCGCGATGGTACTGGACGAGCGATGCGGTGTGATGGCAGTGAAGCTTGCGTTTATCTTAACAAAGATGGACTAAAATGTGCTGTAGGAATTTTTATTCCTGACGGCCATCCGGCGCAAGCTTTTATGTTTGAGGTTTATGAACTTTTATCAAATTATAAAGACCTTCCTTCATTTTTATATGAAGGGGTTGAACTTCTGAAGATATGTCAATTGATTCATGATAATAAATTACATTGGCACGGAAAAACGTTTTTGCCCGTTGGTGAAGATAGATTGAGGACACTGGCCGCTGATTTTGGACTAGAATACAAATGTTAATCGGATCAAGAGCGCTTGCACATTGGATTCCTGAATTTAAATGCCGTGATAATGCGGATTGGGATTGGATTGGCAATCTTTCGTCTTTTGGAAGAGTTGAAGTGCACGGCTTTGACCACTTAAACAATAATAAGGCTGTTGATCTTTATAGCGTTTATGGAATAGATGGCATTTGTTCCCTAAAAGGACTAGCGCTGATTAAGCGCTCGCATTTGTGGCGTGATTGGCAGTTTGACAAGCACATTGCGACTTATCACAAATGGTTGAAACCTCACATGGTGGATTTGACTCGCGATGATAAGGAGTTTTTGAAGGAACGGACTAAACTAACAAAGGAGGCTTATCCACAAGGAAATCCAAATCTGAATCAATCAAATGATGAATTTTTTGATGATGCGGTTGACAAAAAATATGACCACGATTGGCTGCACGAGCTTTATGCCTATGGTCATAGGCCGATGTATGAGAAGTTGAAGCGGCAAGAGCGACTTGATGAAGCGTGGTGTGAAAAGGAATTGTGGCTCGAATTGACTTATAATGAGCGTTGCAAATGTGTGGCAGAAGAATGTTACGTTATTGCAACCGAGCGTTTCCTTGTGCCTACAGAATTTGAATATTTTTGGAAAAAGGCGTATATGAAGGCTTTACAAAAGGTGTGCACTACGTTATGCTCTGGATGGTTTCGAGATTTTGCCATTGACAATTATCCTGAAATCATTAGACTTTACGACAAAGAAAAAATTCAAAAAACAAGGAAAATATTAAATGTTTGAAAAAGAAATTAATGCCGCTGAAGATGACTTTAGTGATATGATTTGGGGTTATTATGATTCAAAAGTTTTTGAAAAAGCAGGTATTTATGCCGAATGTGTAGAAAGACATGGTGGCGAATATGAATCATGGTCATTTGTAACGCCGAAAGAAAAAACTGTCACGGCTTACGAATGATGTTTTTCTGCTATGAAAAATCGACAGCGGGGAAATGGTGTCCCGTTGTCTATCACGGAGAAAAGCCATCTAAATCAGTTAATGGAAGTGTGATTATACGATCAAATGTATGGCAAGTGCCAGATGAATGTATATCAAATGGTGAGCCAATGTTTGGTGCACTTCAACGGAAATATGAAAGGCCTGAATAATGAAATATGATTTTGAAAAAATGGAATTTAACATTGAAAGGGCAAAGAAAGGACAAATTTCTGTTGCTTTTATTTGGGAAGAGACGCCGCAAGGTGTTGACTTTTGGGAATTGCAAAACAATTTTTGGGATGCCAATGGCAGACTAACAACAACGGCAACACGTTTTTTGGAAGAAATGATTGAAGAATATGAAAATCAATGGAAAATTGGCGATAAATTTGAATTCAATAAATTTGAGGGCGAAGTTTTGGGTTTTTGGGAAGATAAAATTGTTGCTGATTTTCTTGGCCAGCCAATTATCTTTGAAAAAGAAGCAATGGCAAAGGATGCAGTTCGAATAAAAGAAAAACGAGTTGTTGAGGGTTTTGTGAATGTTTATAGCGATGATTCTGAAGTTATTTTCTACGACACAGAATCAGATGCTAATAAATCTACGTTCCCAGAATGTGAAGATTTCATCGGCACATTTCCAGTGAGGTTTGAGGAAGATGGCGAGAAAACTTGAATGGGAAGATGGTTCTACCGGCATTACTGCTCAATTTAATGTTGCGCATGTCCGGTTTTATTATGACTTGTGGCCAAAGGATATCAGGCATGACTTGTGGCAAGTCGATTTGCATATCATAGATCATGACATAACTGTTTGGATGGGAACGGGTTTTGAAGAGGCGAAAAAAGAGGCGCAAGAGCATTTTGACGGAATTGTTGAGGAGTTGTCGTGAAAGACATTTTGTTCTCAGTGACGGCAAAAGATTGCCGATTTGATTATTTTCGTGGCTCTGGTAAGGGTGGCCAGAAGCGGAATAAAACATCTAGCGGAGTTCGGTGTACTCATGTTGAAAGTGGGGCTGTAGGGCAATCAGATGACACGAGAAGCCAACACAAAAACAAAGTGATTGCCTTTGGCCGAATGGCGGAAACGAAAGAATTCAAGGCATGGCACAAAATTGAAGTGGCAAAGAAAACGGGGCAACTTTTAGAGGTTGAAAAAAGAGTTAACGCAGAAATGAAAAAGATATTGGTCGAAGAAAACTCAACAGGTGTTTGGAAAGAATATGATTAGCAGAGAATGGATGTTTGTGATAGGGTATTTTTGCGTTGGTTATATAAATTATGGCCTGTATTGGAATTATTGGGTTAGATATACAACGTATAGCGGTTTGAAAGTTTTGGAAATGGCAGCAGCACTCGCAAGTGTGTTTTGGCCGGTTTATTGGTTGAAGCTCGTTGTCTCTGAGTTTTTGAACGTTTCTGTTTTTCTAACGTCATGGGTTTTTTGATGATAAGTGTAAAGAAAGCTAGAGAATTGTCCGTTTCAAAAGAACGGGTCGCAGCTATGAACGAATTAAGTGATGCTATTGTTTTTGCTGCGAAGCAAGGTGAAAGATCTTATAGATTCGATTATAATCGTTGGGGTTCAACCGTTAATCGAGAAGAAATATTAGAAAGATTCCGTGTTCTGATTGGTAAAGGTTTCCACTTTTTGGAATATTATAATGATGATGACGTAAGGAGAATAAAAATATCATGGTGAGGTTTTTTGATGAAGGTTTCTTATGAATACGATCAGGATCCGAGATATGGATGGGCGTCTATAGATTTGGAAGACTCTGAAGCCGGATTGATTGTGGTAAGTGACGAATTTGATAGATGTTACGGATTCAAGTTTTTTCAAGGTGTGATGAGACCAACTTGTATTTGTAATGCATGGTCAGAAAACGAATGTGCTTGCCCAAATGTTGATTGGAGATAATATGACTTGTTCACTAAAATTGAGGGCTGAGGGGAAGCCTTATCCGAGAACGTGTTCGAAATGCAAATTGGGGCCATGCTCTGATGGTTATTCGGCAACGGAAATAATTTCAAAAGACAAGTGTTTTCTCGTTACGGGAATTACTGGCGAAAAAATTGTGACTTTTTCGGAATCAAGAGCGCAAAAACTTGTAATTTTATCTGATGGTTTTTGGGAAGAAGTGGGTTTTGAAGTGTGAACAATAAAGAAGATTGTTCACTGTCGTTAAAGTTGTAATCCGAAAAATACACCAAAGGGTTGAAAATCCACCACCTACTGTTGTAAATACAACAGTAATACAACAGTGTTGTGGTGCCCAAAACCCTTATTTTCCGGGCTTTTTGGCTATTAATACAACAGACAACACTATTTTATAATATTCTTATAAAAAATATTATATATAGGGATACGTTTTTTAGGAAGAATATGAAAAAATGCTGTGGTGTGGTGTATTTTGAGGCAAAACCCTTATTTTACGGGCTTTGTGGCGATACAACACTGATGGATTAGTGGTGTATCTGGTTTTTAGTGGTGTAATTGCATTTTTCTCTTGACAAGAGGGAGAAAATGTGTTATTATGTGCTAATGCCAAAAAATTCAGAACGTGATTTTCAAAAATTCATCAAAACAAATTGGAGCGGCTTTTTAAGCCAGCTTCACCCTTCCCCGTTGGGAGGATCCGATATTGGTATTCCTGATTTACTTTTAGGTGCGAGTTTTGGTTTGCTACCATGTGAATTGAAAATTGGCTCTATTTCAGATAACGTTCTTTCGGTTTCGGAAGTTCGCCCGTCGCAAATCTCATGGCACCGACGTTTGGCCAAGGCTGGATTCGAAAGCATCTTCCTTGTCGGTGTATGGGCAGGCGGCGAAAAGGGAAAGCCAAATGACGCTAGTTCATGGCGAGCATACGCAATTGACGGCGATATGATGGAAGATTGGGATAATGGCTTTGAGATCGAAATAGATGCATTTGAAATCAACACAAACTCTTTGATGAACGAAATTGACAATTTTGTTTTTGATTATTTTGGTGCATGATTGATTTACAAAAGGAAGTCGAATTTCATGCCAACAACCGCGCTATGCTTTTTCTTGATGCTGCAATCAGTGCGCTTCTCGACACAAACACGCCTGAACAGGTGGCAGAAATTCTTAGACAACAAGCGAAAACGTTGATAATTTATGGATAAAATGTCAACAATTTTGGTACAAATATGAGCAAACCAAAAAACAAAGTCGGAAGGCCGACAACTTATAAGCCGGAGCATGGCGAAAAAATCCTTGCTCATATGGCGCTAGGCTATAGCCTTTCGGCTGCTTGCGGTGAACTGGAAATTAGTCGCACTCGCGTTTATGCTTGGATGGAAGAACACCCTGAATTCAAAAATCTTGTCGCGATTGCACAGCAAAAGAGGGCTAACGCTCTTGAAAAAGTTATCCTTACAACGGAATCAGGACCAAAAGTAACAGGCCACATACAAGCGCTTAAGTTATCAAAGTCGCCTGATTGGTCCGAAGTCAACAGGACTGAAGTCTCTGGACCTAATGGCCAGCCAATCGAAACAAAGAAAAAACTTGATGTTTCAAAGCTCACAAAAGAAGAATTGCTGGTTTTAAAAAAGGCTTTGTCGTGATGGCCCTGTTCATCCTAACAATGATCATTGTTTTGTGGCTCATCCGCGAATGGATCAAAACAATGCCGCGCGAATCAGATAAATTCTTTCCCGATTCCACGAACAATTGATAATTCTTCATACCAAAATTTGACACGTGGTGGTTCAAAGAAGCCGAACCTTGTGTCCGCATTGCCATATAGCCTTGAGGCTTTACGTAATGTTTTCCCGCTCATTATTGCTGTATCGACAACCAAGGGTTTTTTGTCCGGTATTGTTTGTTTGTAGGGAAGAAACGGAATTCCGAGATAATGAGATGCATAAACCGAAGCTATTGCACCTGATCTGCCGGGACCAACAACATAATCATAATGGCCTTTGCTTGATCTAAGATTAAAACAGAAAGTTTTTCGAAATTCTGTTTCTGATATTATTCTCATTTCTTCAAAGCCTGCAATAATTTTTCATCCACAAGATAGCACAACAAAACCCCTTGTCAACAGCAATTCCGCCTGATCTTGAAGAAATTGAGTGTGCTCTTTCAAAGATAGAATGCGAAGAAAGTTTTGCAGAATTTGTAAAGCAAGCATGGCCGATAATTGAGCCGGGAACTCAATTAAAATGGGGTTGGGCAATGGATGCGATTTGTTCGCATCTTGAAGCTGTAACTGATGGCCGTATTCTTAGATTGTTGATGAATGTCCCTCCGGGAACATCAAAATCAACACTTGTTGGTGTTATGTGGCCAGCATGGGAATGGACTCAAAACCCAAACCTAAGATACATAAGCACGGCACACAAAGCCGATTTGGCCACGCGCGACAACATGAAATGTCGCCGTCTTATTCAGAGCGAATGGTATCAAGCTCGCTGGCCAATTGTTTTGGTTAGTGACCAAAACGCGAAAACTAAATTTGAAAACGATTCAACTGGCTTTCGCGAAAGCATGGCCTTTACATCAATGACCGGCTCACGTGGTGACCGTGTTATTTTGGATGACCCGCTTTCTGCAGATGATGCTAATTCCGAAGCCGCTCTTTTGTCGGCTGAATTGGCATTTACAGAAACCTTGCCAACGCGCGTTAATAATGAAAAGTCGGCAATCGTTGTCATTATGCAGCGGTTGCATGACAAAGACACAAGCGGACTGATTCTCGATAGAAAGCTTCCATATGTTCATTTACGCCTGCCTATGCGCTTTGAAGCGGATAACATATGTGAAACGGAAATAGGTTTCAAGGATCCGCGCACAGAAGAAGGTGAACTTCTTTTTGAAGAGCGGTTTTCAGAAAAACAAGTTGCCGATCTTGAAAAGACAATGGGCAGTTATGCGGCTGCTGGACAATTACAACAAAGACCAACACCTAGATCAGGTGGCCTGTTTAATCGAGAATGGTTTCAACCGTTAAAAGAGCTTCCACTTGGTTGTCAATTCGTTCGCGGTTGGGATTTAGCCGCAAGCACAAAAAAAGATTCCCCTTACACCGCAGGCGTAAAAATCGGAAAAGCTCCAGATGGCCGTTTGATCATAGCCGATTGTGTAAGAGACAAAATGACCGCAAACGGTGTTCGAACCGTTATTAAGGCAACAACCATAAGCGATAAATGCCGCGTTTCAATCCCTCAAGACCCCGGTCAAGCGGGAAAGGCACAAAAAGTAGCATTCGCTGAATTGCTTGAAGGTTTTGATTGCCGTTTTTCTCCAGAAAGTGGCGACAAAGTAACAAGAGCCTTGCCTATAAGTGCACAGGCTGAAGCCGGAAACGTTTATTATCTTGAAGGTGAATGGAACAAAGATTTTATTGATGAATGCGCAATGTTTCCAAATGGAAAATATAAAGACCAAGTAGATGCTCTGTCACGCGCGTATTCAGAATTGATGAAAATGCTTTCTTTGGGAACTGGTTCTGTTTCAACATTCGCTCCAAAACTTGGAAATACAAATTAAATGACAGTTAGACCATATTCAACCGTTTATCGCGATTTTGAAACCGATCTTGTTCCATCATCTGGTTTTCATGAACCAATTAAATCAGATATTCGTGATAGCCTTAATGCCACGCTCACCTTGCTCAAGGGTTCGAATGCCGGGGCGATAATTCAGATAACCAAAGCCGCACTTGATGCTCTAACGGGCATTGATGCTGACACCATGGGTTGGGTTATTGGTGACGGTGCAAATGATGGTGTTTATCAACTCGTTTCGAGTGTTTGGACAAAACGTGCTGAACTTCCGTATGATATTATTTCGCTCAATAACGCGGGAGCGGGTACGGCAAATGCAATTGTCGCGACAACAGCAGTAAATGTTCCAAGTGCTGCCTATGCAGCCCTTCTTATTCTTAATGTTACGGTAGCAAATACGGGCGCTGTCACGGTTGCTGTTAATGGCGGTACTGCGAAACCCCTTGTTACGAACACCGCTGCAGCAATACCCGCAGGCTATTTAACGGCAGGCATGGCAACGTTGGCCGTTGACGATGGTACGAATTATCGGCTTTTATCTTATGGTGATGCGTCTGCGGTTCAAGCCGCAGCTGAAGCTGCGAGAGATGCGGCTGTAATAGCACAAGGCTTGGCCGAAGATGCTCAAGCCGCTGCTGAATTAGCCGCTGCTAATGCTGGGTCTGATAACAAACCGACGTTGGCATTAGCTATTGCCGATGATCCTGACACGGATCCCGCTTATTACAATGTTCTGTTTTATGATACCAATTATTTATCCGGCTCTGGAGCTAAATATAAACAGGTTGGCAGCGATCCGGGCCATGCAGGCGCTTTCCAAAACGCCAATAACGTTTGGTATGAAATTAATGAACCTTATTTGCGTCCCGAAATGCTTGGGATAATTGACGGTACTTCTAACGACTATACGACGGTTGCGACAGCGATTGCAGTAGGGGCTGCACAAAATATTCCGATTCGTCTCATTCGAGAATATATGATGACGGGTCAATTATCTTTACCTGCCGGGACAGTTATCGAAGGGGAAACAAAAGAAAACAGCATCCTTAATTTTACAAACGATTCCTCTCTTAATGTCAGAATTTTTGCTGCTGACGCTACTGGAATTGAGCTTAGAAATTTTTCCATTATAGATGATGAAGGTGGAGACCAAAATACAAATGGTGTAACTCTTGTTGGCGGCGCTCCCATTGTCGAGAATCTTAATATAACTGGAATTAAAGGTTCAGCGATATATTTTAGCACGACAGCTAGAGCACTTATTCAAGATTGCTTTACTTCTGGAGGCTCTTTCGGAATAACAGCTTTCAAAGGTAACACTAATCTGCGAATCTTAAATAATTATGTAAACGATACAGATTATCAAGGGATTTTGGTGGACGATGCAACTGCAGCCGACGATGCAACCATTCCGCCCGGTGTAAATGCAGCCGCCAATATAAGTTGTCATATTACAGGAAATCATGTAAATCAACACAGTAGAATATCAGGTTATCATGGCATTGCTTGTAGTGGTTTAATTACAGGCTTCATTCAAAATAATTTGATTACAAATGGAGGCACTTCTGGTTCTCTTGCTTCGGGTGGAATTGTCGTAAACTCAGGGCAGTCAGCTTATAATCGTTCTTCTGCAATATATATCGACGGAAATATTATCAGGGGAAACAATGGGAACAGTTCTTCTGTTGCCTCTATTCAAATTCAGGGTGTTAATACAGGAACGATTACAAACAACATTCTACAAGACAACTTTGTTTGGACTAGTGCGGTTGCTGGATTATCTGAAATAGAAATCCAAAACGATGTAACTCCAAATGGATCATTCGGCATTATCATTGATGGAAACACAATTACACAAACCGGATCGGGTGGAAGAGCGACAATAGGCATAAGTGCTGCGAGCGGCACACTGGGAAGTCGGATCGGTGCTAACTTGATTTCTGGCATGAATACAGATTACGATATTCTGGCAGCACCCGGTGGTTGTACATTTAGTGGAATAACTGTAGGGTCTCTCCCAACTGCGCAAGTAGGTCAATTCGGGAGACACATCCTAAGTACGGCAGATGGAGACCTCTATGTAGGCACCGCTGTTCCTAGTTGGATTAGAGTCGGTACACAAACATGAGCCTTTTTAGTTCACTTTTTGGGTCTACCAGAATTACGCCTAAGAAAGAAATGGGGGTAAGCAACGCGCGAATTGTTCACGGGTATATTCAAGATAACGAAAAAAACGTAAAACTAAAAGACGGCACAAAAGCTAAAACGTACCAAGAGCTTGTTGCTAATCATGCTGTTATCGGTGCATCTATTAGAGCATTTACAGATTTGGCTTCAAGTGCAACTTGGAGCGTTGAAACTGAAGACGATAGTCCAGAATCAAAAGCAAGTGAAGAGTTTGCCGAAAGGCTGTTGACTGAAGTTGATACTTCATGGGCTAGATTCCATAGGCAAGCTGCCACGTTCAAATACAACGGTGTTTCAATCCTTGAATGGACAATGAAACGTTCTGAAGAAGATGGGCGTCTTGTTTTCGGGAAAATCGAACCACGCCGCAACGAAACAATCGAGCGTTGGGATATTGACGATGATGGAAAACTCATTGGCGTTGAACAAGTAGGCCCAATAACGGGAGAAAGTTTTTACATTCCTCGCAAAAAACTTGTTTATTTTGTTGATGATGCTCTGACAGATCAGCCCGATGGTTTAGGACTTTTGCGCCATTGCTTCCGAGAAGCTGATAGGCTTGAACAGTTTGAAATTCTTGAAAGCATTGCTTTTGATCGTGATGCTCGCGGCATTCTTGTCGGTCGCGGACCTTTTGCCGCTCTACAACAAGCCGTCGCTGATGACAAAATAACCGAAGCTCAAGCTACAGCATCAATCAAAGCGCTTGAAGATATCGTCAAAATGCAACGCAAGTTGCCTAATACTGGATTGACTTTAGATAGCGCAACTTATGAAAGCCGCTCCGAAACCGGAATTGCGGTTACGGGAAATCGTCAATGGGATATTGAAATTCTTCAAGGCCAGCAACCCGGCCTAGTTGAACTTGCCGCTGCAATCAAGGCCGCAAAGCTGGATATTGCTCGCGTATTGGGAACCGAATTTATGATGCTTGGGAGTGATGGCACCGGATCACTTGCACTTTCCAAAACAAAAACGAACTCTTTTCTCAAATCTGTTAATTCCACAAACGTTGACATTGTTGAGCGTTCAAACAAAGATTTGCTTGATGTCGCTTGGAAAATGAACGGCCTTGACGAAAAAACAAAGCCAAAATGGACGGTTTCGGATATTCAGGAAAAAGACATTGAACAAGTTGCCGCTGTATTGCGCGACATGGCAAGTGCCGGTGCTGTATTAGCGCCCGATGATGATATCATTGACGAGATACGCCAAGACATGGGCTATAGTCCGCAAACTATTCCTTTAGACGTAACATTTGACGAAGAAGTTTAGTATCGATATCTCCGCGAGATTTGACTTTTAGGGAAAAACTTTCGCCGTAACATTCAAAGTTTTCTGAAACGAATCCCGCACTTATAACATCTTGAAAAAATCCGCTCGCAAAATCAGAATGCTGAACTATATCACCAAAAACATAAATTTCATCAATGATATGTCCTTTTAGAACAACATATTTCGTTTTCATTTTTTTCTCTTAAGGTAAAAGCCAAATGGCCACAATCACAATATCAGGAAACGATTATTTCTCATATGCGAGCGTAAGTCAAGCCGACATTTATTTAATTCCTACAAGCGGTTTTGCAGTATGGGACGTTTTGTCAAATGATGTTAAAGGCGGCTTTCTTATAACTGCATCGCGTTTGCTTGATCAACAGGAATGGAAAACAGACTACAATACACAAACGCTCCGTCTTGCCGTTCAAAACATCGTTGATGCGAGCGTATTGATTGCGCAACTTATTTCTACAGGCGATGAAACCATCCTTGGAACGTCGCCTAGCGAAGCCGAAAACAAAAGACTCAAAGCTGGTAGTGTTGAAATAGAAAACTTCCGTTCGTTTTCAAGTGCATCTTTTACAGGTAGCACGAAAACGCAATTTCCACTCGCTATTCAACACTTGATTGGCGATTGTCTAGCGAGTGGAATTATTATTGGTGGGGCTGCTTCGTTTGGAACTGATGGCCTTTCGACGGGCGATGATGATTATGGGCTGATTGATTAGAATTGAATTTCCTTTTCTTCAGTTATTGTTCTTTCGACATCAATAATGACTTTATCGCCCTTGTAAATTGCCTTTATTGAATTTTCGTGAAGTTTTCGTTGCGTTTCAAAAGTTCTTTTAAGTGGCAAACAATCGCTTTTTCTGCTTCTTGTTAAATCATCAAATGATGTAAAACCTCCAGACCCATCACTTCTTTTGTGCCAATAACCGTTAAGCCTTTCACTAATCACAGCCACAAGTTCACGCTCTTCTCTTTCAATTCTCATTTTTCATTCTCCAATGTTATTGATCCGTTGAATGGTTCGAAACAATCGTTGCTCCAAATTCTTGAAAATTCCGGTGAATTGTTTGTCAAAGGACAAAAAATTTTCACACCTTTGAATCCTGTTCTTGATTCATTTGGTTCTATACCAAGCACAATTGTCCCTGTTATCTTGCCTTTTAACAAACAAGGAAAATCAACAGCGTCAATTTCCTTCTCGTTTTTAACCTTTGTTTTAATCATTTCGCATTCCTTTTCCTAAAATCCCAATTTAACAGGCCGATAAACCCTTGTCAATAGCCGAAATTGAAAAACTTTTAGACAAGACAGAAGCCAAATTTGCCAAGGCTTTTCGCGAATATATCAAGGGTCTGAAATCTGCAGCGCAATTGAAAATTGTTATGCAATATCTGGAAAATAACGACATTGAAGGATTGGTCAAACATTTCAACAATTCTAAAAAACCTTTTGCTTCGATTATTGCTGCTGCGATGCTCGAAACTGGTTACATGGAAACAGCCAGCCTGCAACCGAAAATCAAAAGATATTTGGACCGCAAAACACCGCCCGGATTAAGATCACCCGTCGTTGGAATTGAGTTTCAAATTTCCAATGAACGTGCTGCGCAGATTTTACGCGAACAAACCGCGACACTAATCACTCAAATCAACGAGACACAGCGCCAAGTTATTTATGCTACGTTAGCAGATGCTCAAATTGAAGGTAAACATCCACGTGATATTGGCCGTGCCATTGTAAATAATATTGGTTTAACGACAAGGCAAGAGGCCGCTGTTAAAAATTATGAGCGATTGTTAAGGGCCGGATCCAAAGAAGCACTTACTCGTGACCTTAGAGATAGGCGTTCCGATTCGAAAATTAGACGCGGCGCGGCTTTGGATGAAAGTCAAATCCAAAGAATGGTTATTTCTTATCGCAATCGCTATGAAAAATATCGTGGCGACATGATAGCGAGAACCGAAAGTCATAAAGCCGTAAACCAAGCGCAACAGGAAGCTTTGCGCCAATCAATTGAACAGGCTGGCATTAACCCGAACGATGTAAAACAGCAATGGCGCTCTACGCGAGATAAGCGAACACGCGATAGCCATGATGCAATTAACGGCCAAAAACAAAAATTAGGTCAGCCGTTTGTAACGCCAAGCGGTGCAAAATTGATGCACCCTTCGGACACAAGTTTAGGTGCACCCGCTTCTGAAGTGATTCAATGCAGATGTACTACAAATACTATTTTTAAGGATTAAAATAAATTGGGATACCAAAAATTTAGACGGGAAATTTTAACACCGGGCGTGATTGATTCATATATCGACGCAATTGACGAATTACGACTTTCATTATTTTCATCTGAAGTTGTCCTTTCTAATAGAGATGCGATTGGAAGTTATGAGATCGATAATTCTTATAAAATGGCCGCAACAAAAAGCTTTTCAACTCTTGGCGATTCAGGTCAAGCCGTGTATGTTCGAGTTAATTCCGAACCTGTCCATAACCTCAAAAAACGTTCACTTGATCGATTTGATGCTGATGGAAACATCGATCAAGTGAACGGCGGTTGGTGGGAAGCACTTATCACAAAAATTGATCCGAGACAATGTGGTGCAATCTCTGGCGGGATTATTGATGATACGGTTGCATTTGAAGACATGGCCACATACATGAACGAAAAAAAATTTCGGCGGAATTGCCATCAAAAAACTTCTTATTGCGGCGAAAAATAACATTTACAGGTGGGGGAGCAATTAACGGAGCATCGCAAGACGAATCTTTTCTTATTTGGGATTCCTCTGCTACTTCATCCGGTCTTCTTTTTGAATTAGAAGACCGGAACGACTTTGCAGAGGCAAATCGTCTCTCTCTCGTGCGAAAAGGTGTTCGCGGTAATGGGGTTTGTATTGAAGTTGATGGAACTTCTACTATTAGCGGCGGGCTTATTGCACCAAGATCACATAGTCGCGTTAACTTGTCAAAAATTAGAATAATGGGAGAAGACATAAATTCTTCTTGGAGTGATGGAATTTTAGCAAAGAGCGTTATAGGGACAAGAATTTCTGACTATGACTTTTATGGTTCTTATAACACAAACATATATGAACCGGATGCAAATCGTGCAATAAGAATTGAGGGGGCTGGATACGGTGTTGAACACAATTTAAACGGAATTCGTGCTTTTAATTGTGATATTGCTGTTGATTCTTACGATCAAGAAGGTGTGTATGTTAGCGATTTTAATTTTGTTGCAGTTAACACAGGAATTAAGTGGCGTGTTGATTCGGCAGCAAAACTTCATTTGCTCGCTACAGATGGCCATATGTCCACTTTTGTTAAAGGAATCGACGGAATTAAAGCATCACAAAGCTCAATTGACAACATACTTTTTTATGCAAGACCAGAAAGAACAGTTGCGTCTCACACGCAAATGGATCTTAATGATTGTGATTTTTTGAGAATTGGCAATAACACTTTTATTGATCTTGCAACAACAAAAACATCTGATGCAATTAAAATTCAAAACGGAATCAGGACAATAATAAATCCTAATATTTTTCAAAGTTGTAAAGACGCGATAACAATTTTAACAACGACCGATGACACAACAATCATGCCACAAACGTTTGTTACTGTTACAAACAAAATTATTGATGATGGCACAAGAACAAGACATCCGATTACAACTAGTACAACGATGCGTCGATCCACTGCACAAACAATTTCTACAGCCACAAATACCGCAGTGGTATGGGAAACCATAGTAGCATCTCAATCGAATGGATTGTGGAATTCTGGCAATCCGTCACAACTTGTTGCGTATAGAACAGGGAAATATACACTTTGTTACGACATAATTTTTGCAGCCAGTGGGTCTGGACGTAGAATCTTACAAATTTATAAAAACGGATCAATTGTAACACCAAATTCACGGAAAAATCAAGCCGGACTTGCAAGTGGCAACAATCTTTCTGGTTCTTTGCACGAAATAAGATTGACGCAGGGTGATTATCTTGAGGTAATGGTTTATCAAGATACCGGAGGTAACCTTGACGTGAACAATGGTACATCAGCAACTTTAACATTTATTGATTAAAAAATTCATTTTAGGGGTTGACAAAGCTTTTGAAATGTGTTATTATGCAAATTAAGCGTTGATTTTATCCGCTTATCAGTCGCTCTCACAAATTGTGACCAACGTTAAGACCCTACCAAGGGCCGCCGCATAGCGGTGCCTGTCAAAAGGTTTAAAGAGATGACCAAGGATTGCCCTCGACCGCCACGTTCTAACTGAGTGTAGGAAAGAGGTTAATCCGCCACTTTTGGAAAGTAGAGATCATTGGTTCGAATCCAGCCACTCAGACCAATTAACGATTTTTGATTATTTTCAATTCTTTTGTCTTTTCGTTATATTTGATCTTTTTGCCACTCGAAATAAGGTGGTCATGCAACGCATGAAAAAGCTTCTCTGCAGTTTTCGTATCTGAGACATTAAACTCAATTTGATTGGGAAGCGTCTTTATCGGATCTGCCCAAAAATAAAGCGCATCGTGTGAAGACCAGATATAAGCATCTGGCTTGTTCCCCGAACCGTATCTTTGATAAGCCATTTTCATTACTCCATGTTTCAATAACCCTAACCTAACACAATAATTGCCCATGTCAACAAAAAAATTTGACGCAACGAACGCTGCTGTCTGCAAAGTAGATGAAAGCCTTGGCCTTGTCTTTGGTTGGGCAATTGTCTGTAAACAGGACGGTGAAGATTATTTTGATGTTCAAGGTGATCATATCCCTGAAGACGCCATGCTCAGGGCGAGCGCCGATTTTATGGAAAACTCGCGTGTTTCGAAAACCATGCATGAAGGAAAGCAGACCGGAAGCGTTATTTTTGCAATGCCTATGACTGCAGATGTTGCAAAATCTTTTGGGGTCGAAACGAAAACAACCGGCCTGATGATTGCCATGAAGCCTAGTGATCCTGAAATTTTGGCCAAATTCGCGAGTGGCGAATATTCCGGCTTTTCGATTGGTGGCCAGCGCGTAAAGGACGAAGATGCCTAAAAAAAATATAATGCGCGAGTTTGTTATAGGTGAAATTAGTGCAGTCGATAGACCTGCACAAAAACATGCCAAAATGACAATCATGAAGCGTGATGAAATTGATAAAAATAGCGAAGCTATTATTAAATATTATGTTCATGGTGATGCAAAAGCAAAAACTTTTAATGATGCGTTTGAAATATCTGAACAAAATAAACGTCTTTGGGAAGTTCGCACAGAAATCAACCCTCTTTTGGATGCATTGAATGAAAGCATTCATTCAACTCTCGCTGACAAAAATGTTTCATTTTCATCTAAGGCCGCCCTTATTGAAACAAGTGTAAATGATTTTCTTTCTACATTGAGAGAAAAAATGCCAGATGTTGAAGATGAAATTACTAAATTCATTGTCGATTCAATCGACAATTGCCAAAAGGTCAATAAAAAGGAATCTGAAATGACCGATAAACCAACTATTGAGGATCTGACAAAGAGCCTTGATGAAGTGAAATCTGCGCTTGAAAAAGCGGAAGCCTCACTTAAAGAATCTGAAGTGTTGGCTAAAATGTCCGATGCTGAAAAAAAATATATGGACAAAATGTCCGATGATGAAAAAGCCGCTTGGATGAAAATGTCGGCGGAAGATCGTAAATCCAAAATTGATGGCGTCAAGAAAAATGACGAGACGCTTGAAGTTGCGGGAAAAACGATTGCAAAATCGGATGTTGGTGAAGTTGCATTTGCTGTTTTCAAAGCACAGGCTGACGAAATGGCTGAAGTGCGCAAAGCCGCTGAAAAAGATCGTGAAGACGCAAGCGTTTCTCGCCTCGCAAAACGCGCATCTGATGAAATGCCCGGTATTACTGGCACCGATGATGAAAAAGCCGCTGTGTTGAAGGCTGTTGAAGCCGTTACTGATGAAGCAGTTCGCAAATCTCTTGAAGCGATTATCAAAGTTGCCAACGCTGTTGGTGAAGGTGCGCTTGATACCATTGGTAAGAATGGTGGAGACGTAACTAAATCCATTGACGAAAAAATTGAAGCCGCTGCTGTTGAAATTGCTAAACGCGATAACATTAGCAAATCGGCTGCCATTGCTAAAGCATGGGTAGAAAACCCTGATCTTTACAAAGAATATGAGGAAGCTAAATAATGGCCACTTCAAATAACGCAAAAATCTTGAACCTTGAGGCAGGTGCGGACCTTTCCGCAGCACATTTCCTTTTGGTGAAAGGCCACACAACCGCAAACCAAGTCGTTTTGGCTGGTAATGGCGAAAACGCAGTCGGCGTTTTGCTTGAACCTGCCGATGCCGCAGGCAAAGCTGTAGCCGTTGCCGCAGGTGGAATTGTTCGCGCATATGCGGGCGATACCGTCGCTGTAGGTGCACAGGTTGCTTCAGACGCTGCAGGTAAAGTCGTAACCGCCGCTTCAGGTGATCAGATTCTCGGTGTAGCCGTAACGGCTGGCGCTGCTGATACCATGATGGAATTTGTTTGGGAAAAACAAGGCGCTGTTGCGTAATAATTAAGGAAAATTAAAAATGTCTCAACCATCCCTTAGCATGGTCCATGTCAATGGTCCATTGACTAATATTTCAATTGCCTATGTGCAGGACCAAAATGCTTTTATCGCTGATAAAGTTTTTCCTGCCGTACCCGTTTCGAAACAATCTGATCTTTATTTCATTTTTGATAAAGAAGATTTTCTTCGCGATGAAGTAGGTAAAAAAGCTCCGGGCGCTGCACCTGATGTTGGCGGTTATGATATCGACAACTCTTCTCCATATTACGCGCATGTTTATGCGTATGGACATAAGATTCCCGATCAGGTTCGCTCAAATGCTGATAGTCCCCTTAGCCTTGATACGGCTGCTGCAAACCTTGTTTCGCAGAAAGGTCTGATTAAACGTGAAAGCACGTTTATGACTAAGTATATGACCACTTCTGTTTGGGCAAACGATATTACAGGTGTCGCATCTTCGCCATCAGGCGCACAAGTCCTCCAGTGGGATAACGCTGCATCTACGCCGATTGAAGATATTCGCGCCGGTATGACCGCAGTACAGGCGAACACGGGCTTCCGTCCAAATACGCTGACATTGACACAGGCAGTTTGGGATATCCTCGCGGATCATCCTGATATTGTTGACCGTGTTAAATATTCAGGTGGTGTTGGTAACGGTAACCCTGCCCGCGTAACAAAAGAAGCCGTCGCTGCAATTCTTGAACTTGATAGAGTTCTCGTTTCTTCGGCTGTATCCAATACCGCTGAAAAAGGCGCAACGGCTGCAATTGGCTTTATTGGTGGCAAGACTGCCCTCCTTTCTTACTCGCCACCTACGCCAACTTTGATGATGCCTTCTGCAGGTTATACATTTAATTGGTCTGGCTTCCTCGGTTCAAACGGGACTGGCATTCGTGTCAAGAAATACCGTTTGCCCGAAGAGTTTGAAAGCGATCAGGTTGAAATCCAGATGGCCTTTGACCAGAAGGTTGTTTCAACTGATATGGGATATTTCTTTACCTCCATTGTTGCGTAATTGAAAACGACTAACCCGAAATTAATTCTTCGGGTTAGCCCACTCTTTTTCAAAGATTTTTGCGACAACAATCGCATATTGTGCAGAAATCTCAATAAGTTCAATTCTTTCGTCTCCTTTAATATCATATGTTGACGAAATAAAATCTTTATTTGAAACGATCCGCGCGAAAATATTAGCTGCCAGTTCTGTTTTTTTCATAACATTCTCCTTTAAATAAAATATTGGTTTGTTTCTAAGTGATAATGCTTAAGCATCATCTTCTCTTTAGCTTCTCTAAGGTTTTTTAAATTTTTTGTGCTTTCAAAGTGAGCTTTCTCAAATTTTTTAAAAACTTCTTTTAGATATTTTAAAAAAGAACTTTTCCCTGTTGTACGTTCTTTACTGACAAGACATAGAACAGGTAATATTTGTGTAGGTAGTTCGTATAGAAGCTTAAAATAATCTAATCCAAGTTCAAATTGCAAACCAAAAATATGTTTAAAGAATACAAGTGTGTTTTTTACCGTTCCTTCTTTTGGTTGATAATTTAATGGAGAATAGGTGTTATAAAACCCATGTATCTCTTTAGAAAAATCAAAGTGGTTTGGAAAACATATTTTTCCATGATATTTAGGGATGTCATCTAAATATTTCCTGCCATGATCTTGAATAATGGTAGAAACATCCCATTTTATTAATGCTTCATTAAAAATTTAGCTTACAAATTCAATCAACTAAAATGAAAAGCCTTTCATCAAAAAACCTGATTATCAATAAAGGCAAAGATGCGAGCCAGGTCAATTTTCCATCAAGTTGAAAACGCTATCAAGTATCTAGTCCTTAGGCTCTGTGATTAACTCTGGCTATCAAAACGAGTAGTTGATGTTTTATAAGGAATGAATATGGATTTTAAGAAAGCAACTCTGGCTACATCCTTAGCGGTGCTTTTAGCTGCTTGTGGTAGCAGCGGCGAGAGTGGCAATGTGGAAGTAACACCGCCAACCAATGCGGCTAATATTACAACAGCTAGAGACGCTTC
>CAKZNA010000214.1 GCA_937129355.1 uncultured Sphingomonadales bacterium
GCGCTGAAGCGCTGCTTTTCCTCTTCCCCCATCCCGATCTACCCCACTGATCACGGATTCGTTTACATCTGTATCATGACCATATCGGCGGTAAGCGCAAGTTGCTTTGCCAAATATATCAAACGGCTATTCTATTTGTTAAGGCAAATGGAGGCACATATCGCGCCGCCACACTGCCCGTGATATGCAGAATATTGACAGTAGCGGCAAGAAATGGCGTATAGAACATAGCATGAACATAAGTGATTCTCTTACCCTGCCCGGTGTGCGGCATGGGCTACCCGGCGGCGTCCAAGATATGCGCCATTTCGGCTTTGGTGCGCGCAGGGTTGATGAGGCGCTGGGCCGCGAGAGGATGCCGCATGCCATGCTGCATGAGGTGCAGGCCGCCAGCAAAGGTGATGGCGCCAGTGCGTCGGCCCTCTGCCTGCTGCTGGCCGAAAGATGTCGGCGATCGGCGTCCACGAAGGGCAAGATATTATGGGCGAGCGAGGATGGGCAAGCGAGGCGGTCGGGCTTTCTATATCCGCCGGGACTAATCGATCTTGGCATTGATCCGGGCGCGATAATCTGCGCGCGCGGGAAGGACAATATTGCCGTTTTACGCGCGGGCGCGGATGCCGTGCGGTCAGGCGCGGTCGGCGCGGTAATTATCGAAGCGCATGGCAAGAAACCCCGCGGGCTGGATATGACGGCAACGCGGCGGTTAGCACTTTTTGCGCGGGATAGCAGCGTAACGGTTTTCCTGCTGCGCGGCGATACCTCTGCCGGGGCGAGCGCCGCCTATAGCCGCTGGCAAGTGGCTGCTGCGCCATCACAGGCCCTAGAGGCCAATGCGCCAGGCCACCCGGTTTTCGACATAAAACTGCTGCGGCATCGGCGCGGCATAGAAGGGCTTTCGGCCCGATTGGAATGGAAATGTGAAGGAAGAGTATTTGCAGAATACGCGCCGGATACTGGCGCTGTTCCTGCCTTTTCTGGAATCGGAAAGGCTCTTGCGGGAACATGGTATCAGGAACAGCGCAAACGCGCCTGAAGAGCCTGTGCTTGCAGGTCCATTTGCGCTGACCGAAAAGGAACGCGGCGCGATGATATTGGCGGCGGTCGACCGGCAGGCGCTGGCGCTTGATCTGCATCCGGGGATGAAGCTCGCCGATGCACGGGCGCGCGTGCCGGAGCTTGCGGTGTTCGACCATGACGTCGCCGCCGATGCGTTGCTGCTGAAACAGCTCGCTCTATCCTGCGAACGCTACACGCCGATTGTCGCTATCCATCCGCCGCATTCGCTGATGCTCGACATAACCGGCTGCACGCATCTTTTCGGGGATGAGCAAGCCCTCGCGCATGATGTCGAGGCGCGGTTTGATGGCACGGGCTTTTCGCTGCAATGGGCGGCTGCTGGAACAGTGGATGCAGCGCTAACATTGGCACGGTTTGGTCTGAAGGAAGGGGCAGAAGCGCAGCTGCCGGTTGCGGCGCTGGAGATGAATGCTCGCACCCAAGGCGCGCTGGAACGGGCGGGGCTATACCATATTGGTGACCTGATAAACCGCCCGCGCGCGCCGCTTGCTGCGCGTTTCGGCGGGGAACTGGTGCTAAAGCTGGAGCGCATATTGGGCGAGGAAGAACGTCCGGTTAATCCTGAAAACAGGCAAGCACCGATCATCACCGAACAGCGTTTTGCCGAACCTCTAGGGCATATTGATACGGTGACGCGCTGCTTGCAGGAATTATTTTTGGAGGCCGCGCAGGTTTTGGAAGAACGCGAGCAAGGCGCGCGGCATATTGTGATGCAGCTGTTTCGCTGCGATGGGCATGTCGCGCGGTTGGATATTGAAACTGGAGCCGCGACGCGCGATGTGAAGCTGTTCCGGCGGTTACTCGATGAACGTATCGATAGCCTCCACGATCCGCTCGATCCCGGCTTTGGTTATGACCTGCTGCGCCTCTCCATTCGCGGCGCAGAGAGGCTATCCGTCACGCAAACCGATATGGATGGCGCGCAGGATAATGAAGCCGATGAAGCTGAATTGCTAGGACAGCTCAGCATCCGGTTGGGGCGAGAAAATCTGCTTAAATTTGCCGCCGCCGACAGCCATATTCCCGAACATGGCCTGCGCGCCCGGGCGGCGCTAGATGCACAGATGGAAATGCTTGCAGATTGGGAGAAACCGGTCGCCGGCGAACCACCCTGCCGCCCGCTCTTTCTGTTTGATCCACCGCAGCATGTCGAGGTGATGGCCGAGGTACCCGATGGCCCGCCGCGGCGCTTCACATGGCGGCGGAGCACCCACAACATCACCCGCGCCGAAGGGCCGGAAAGGGTGGCGGCAACATGGTGGCAGCGGCGGCAGGGTTATGTCCCCGGAAAGGCCGGACTGACCCGCGATTATTACCGGGTAGAGGATAGCGAGGGGCGGCGATATTGGCTGTTTAGGCATGGGCTTTACGGCACCGAAAAGACGCAGCCGGACTGGTATATTCACGGAAGCTTTGCGTGAGTGAATTTGCCGAACTTTGCGCCGCGACGCATTATAGCTTTCTACGCAGCGCTTCATCGCCAGCCGATATGGTGATGCAGGCGATGGCGCTGGGCATGACGGGGATTGGCATTGCCGACCGGAATAATGTCGCGGGCGTCGTGCGCGCGCATGCGGTTTTGCGGCGAGCGAAGAAAGACGCGGCAGAGGAAGGTGCGAGCCTGCCCGATTTTCGCCTGATCGTCGGCACGCGGCTTTGTTTCATTGACGATACGCCCGACATCATCGCCTATCCAGTGAACCGGAAAGGATGGGGCCGCCTCACGCGATTACTTTCGACAGGCAATCTGCGCGCAGAAAAAGGAGACTGTCATTTGACGCTTTCCGACCTGTTGCAATTTCACGAAGAGATGCAATTTATCGCCCTTGCATCACCGGATGAGCTGGCGCTGCTAAAGCCTTTGATTGATGTTGTAGGCAAACGCTTATGGGTGGGCGCAATCATGCCGCGCGGCGGGGCAGACAGGCGACATCTGGCGCGGTTAATGAAAGCAGCGGATAAGGCGCGCCTGCCCCTGCTCGCGACCAATACGCCATTTTTTGCCGCCCCTGAACAGCGCCCCTTGCATGATATCCTCACCTGCATCGCAGAGAAAACCACTATTGCCAAAGCAGGCCGCTTGCTGGCCAAAAATGCTGAAAGCCATTTGAAGCCACCAGCGGAAATGGCGCGCCTCTTTGCCGATCATTCGCAAGCGATAGACGAGACGCAGCGCTTTCTATCCGCCATCAATTTTACGCTGGATGAGCTCAGCTATCACTATCCCGATGAGCCTGTTCCCGAAGGCTGGACGCCGCAGGACTGGCTCGATCATCTGGTGTGGGAAGCGGCGAAGGAAAAGCATGGTGAAACCGTACCGAAGCGGCTTTCGGAAAAGCTAACCCAAGAACTCACGCTGATCCGCAAGCTGGAATATGCGCCCTATTTCCTGACCGTTTATGATATTGTCCGCTTTGCGCGTTCAAAAGATATTCTCTGCCAAGGACGCGGTAGCGCCGCCAATAGTGCGGTCTGCTATCTGCTGGGCATTACCTCGGTTGATCCGATGGAGCATGATCTTTTATTCTCGCGCTTCATTTCCAAAGAACGCCGCGAGCCGCCCGATATCGATGTCGATTTTGAGCATGAACGGCGCGAGGAAGTGATCCAGTATATTTACAAGCGTTATGGTCGCCACCGCGCCGGGATTGCCGCCACCACCGTGCATTACCGTTCGCGCAGTGCCATCCGCGAAGTTGGCAAAGCGCTGGGCCTGTCCGAAGATATAACCAGCCGCCTGTCGAGCACCATCTGGGGAAGTTATCCGACCAGCGAACCGGATAAACGATTTGGCGAAGCCGGCCTTGATCCGCACAATCCGGAAATCACCCGCCTGGCCGCGCTGACGCAGCAGATCATGGAATTTCCCCGCCATCTGTCACAGCATGTTGGCGGCTTTATCCTGACGCAAGACCGGCTCGATGAAACCGTGCCCATCCATAATGCCGCGATGGATGACCGCACATTCATCGAATGGGACAAGGATGATATTGATACGCTCGGCCTGATGAAGGTGGATGTGCTGGCGCTGGGCATGCTCACCTGCATCCGCAAAGCATTTGCGATGATGGAGGGTGTGGGGATACGGCCAGAAAATGCGGAAAGCTGGACCTTGCAAAATGTACCAACAGAAGACCCTGTTACCTATGACATGCTGTGTAAGGGTGACAGTATCGGCGTATTCCAAGTAGAAAGCCGCGCGCAAATGAATATGCTGCCGCGCCTTGCCCCGCGCGAATTTTACGATCTGGTCATTCAGGTCGCGATTGTCCGGCCCGGGCCGATAGAAGGGGAGATGGTGCATCCCTATCTGCGGCGGCGGACAGGGGAAGAAGCGATAACATTCCCGTCGCCCGCGCCGCCGCATGATCCAGACGAATTGCGCAGCGTTCTGGGTCGCACTTGCGGTGTGCCGCTATTTCAGGAACAGGCGATGAAGCTTGCCATTGTGGCCGCAGAATTTTCCGCAAGCGATGCCAATAAATTGCGCCGCGCGATGGCAACCTTCCGCAATGTCGGCACCATCCATCATTTCGAAGCCAAGATGATCGATGGCATGATCGCCCGCGGATATGAGCGCGATTTTGCCGAGCGCTGTTATAAGCAAATACAGGGTTTTGGCAGCTATGGCTTTCCGGAAAGCCATGCGCAGTCATTTGCCATTCTTGTCTACATATCCTCCTGGATCAAATGCCATTATCCGGCGGTCTTTGCTGCCGCGCTGCTCAATTCACAGCCGATGGGTTTTTATGCGCCCGCACAGATTGTCCGCGATGCGCGGGAACATGATGTCGATGTCCGAGCCATCGATATCAACCATAGCGCATGGGACAATATGTTGGAGGGTGCGGGAGGAATTGCCCTACGTCTCGGCTTTCGCCAAATGGATGGGTTTCGCGAAAATTGGGCAGAGGCCATGCTCGCCTGCCGCCCCTTCACTTCCATTGAACAGCTTGCCCGCGATGCGGATATTCCAAAACGCGGCCTACAAATTCTGGCTGACGCCGATGCATTTCGATCTATCAGCCTCGATCGGCGGCAAGCGCTTTGGGAAGTGCGCCGCATGCCGTCTGGCGCATTGCCATTATTTGAAGCGGCAAAAGCGCGCGAGCTTGCCGAAGAAGCTGACCAGCCGCTTCCCGCCATGACGCCCGCCGAACATGTCATCACCGATTACCAGACAACGCGGTTATCGCTGAAAGGCCACCCGATGCAATTTCTGCGCGCACGGTTTCAAGCAGAAGGCATCCTCAGCTGCGCCGAAGTGGCGGCGGCGAAAAACGGATCGATCATCGAAGTCGCGGGCGTTGTCTTGATCCGTCAGCGCCCGGGCAAGGGCAATGCCATTTTTGTCACGCTGGAGGATGAAAGCGGTATTGCCAATATCCTGATTTGGGCAAGGGTTTTTGAGGCCAGCTTTCGCCGGCCAGTAATGGCTGCGCGTTTGATGAAAGTGCGCGGCGAGATGCAAAAGTCAAAGGAAGGCGTGATCCATATCATCGCCAACCATGTTGAAGATTTAACCCCTGCCCTCGACCGCATAGCGCAAGAAAGCCGGGAGCGCGGCACTCCTACGGCCCAAACCACTCGCCCGCCATCCAGCAGAGGGCATCCGCGCAACCGGCGCATTTTACCAGGCTCGCGCGACTTTCACTGACGGCGAAACACTATTCCCACCAATAAGGCGCACGCGGTTTCGTCCCGCTTTCCACCTCATTCATGGTCACCGGATCATAAATCCGCCCGCCCAGCATGACGCGGTGGACCTTGTCGCTATTGCGGATGTTGGCGGTTGGATCGGCATCGAGCACGACAAGATCGGCAAGCTTACCGGCCTCAAGCGAACCGATATCTTTCGCCATACCCAGCGACTTGGCAGAGTTGATCGTTCCAGCTTTCAGCGCTTCCAGCGGGCTCATCCCGCCGCGCACAAAGGACCATAGCTCCCAATGACTGGCGATACCGGCTTGCTGGCCATGCGCGCCGATGGAAACCATCACGCCCTTGTCAGCCAGCTTCTTTGCTTCGCGCGCATTATCATCATCCACGAAATTGCTCTCCGGTGCCTTGGTCCGGCGTACCGTAGCCGCAGCCAATCGTTTCGGCGGCGTATGTTTCAGCAACGGATGCGCGAATACGTCCGTCGCTTGCCGCCAATAAGGGTCGCCTGCCAAACCGCCATAGCTGACCACGATTGTTGGCGTATAATTGGTCTGCGATTGCGAGAAGAATTGCACGACATCATCGTAGAAAACTTCAAGCGGAACATTATGCTCCAGCGTTGAATTGCCGTCAGCTACCAGCGCCATATCCATGCCGAAAAGCGAACCGCCCTCGGCCACCACCAGCATATTTTCCTGACGCGCGGCCTCTACCACTTGCTGCCGCTGTTCACGGCGTGGCTGATTGTAGTTTTTCACGCTCATACCGCCCTGCGCCTTCAAACGGCGGACATGGGCAAGAGCATCGTCCAGATTGTTGATCTCCGCATAAACGCCGGGAGATTTCGCGCCATAGACAATCTCTCCGGTAGAAAAGATACGCGGCCCGACAAGCATGCCGGCACGCTGCATCTCGCTCGCCACGAAAATCTCGCTCGCGCGGCTCGATGGATCATGGATCGTAGTCGTGCCCAGTGCCAAATTTTGCAGCAGCGACCAATTTTGCTGTGGCACAATTTCGTCGGCACCTTGCGCGCCATGCGCATGCGCATCGACCAGACCGGGGATAATGGTCTTACCAGTGACATCCACCTGCATTGCACCAGCCGGAATTTGCACATCACCGCGCGCACCAACGGCCAATATCCGGTCGCCTCGTGTAACTATAACGCCGTCGTCAATGATCCCGCCGTCGCCGCGCGACATAGTGACGATACGCGCGCCGGTTAGCGCGGCAGTGCCGCTGGGTTTGCTCGCGGCGACAGTGCGCGTCAGTGAGATACCGCTTGTCGGTGCCTTGAACTTCGGCGTGTCTTTCTTTGCCGGTGCGTTTGGAAATAATGCACCAAGGCCTGCACTGTAAACTGTAGGCCCCAGGCTCCAATGCACCTGCCGCCCGCCGCCTGACCAATGGATATAATCGGCACCGCTCTTGCTAAGCCGGGTCACCGGAAGCGATTTGCTTTTCGGACCGACTTCGACTGCCTGCGTCCCCGGCATTAAGGGCATGACATAGGCTTCATAGCTTTGACGGAAAGCAAAATGCCCGCCATCTGGTGACACGCTGAAACCGTTGATTAGCTTGCCCATCGCATGGGTGCGCTTGGCTTCACCGTTCAAATCGGTGCTGACCAGTGTGCGTTTGCCTTTCGCTCTTCCGATCATGAAAACGCGGTTGTTGCTCGCGCCAAATTGCGGTTCAGCTGTCCCTTTTGCGATCCTGACCGGTGCACCGCCTGATGTCGGAACGCGGTATGATCCGGAATCCACTGAATAGTCCGGCGAGGTCAAATATCCGCCACCGCCCATTTCAAAGACGATAGTCTTGCCATCGGGCGAAAATTGCGGCCGTGCATAATGGCCGGGGCGATTGGTGACATTGCGCGGCGATCCACCGGCGGCACCAACCGTCTTGATCTGGCCAAGCCCCTTATCGGTCCAGCTTACAAATGCGATGCTTTTCCCATCGCGCGACCATGCCGGAAATAGTTCACGCGCATCGCCGCCGCGCGTCAACCGTTTGGCAGTTCCGCCGGATGCGGGCTTCACATAAAGCTTGCCCAGGCTCTCAAAAACAACCCGCCTGCCGTCGGGCGAGACCTTTGCAAAACGCGGCATTTTGGCGACAAAGCTATCCGGCGACACTTCTATTTGCGGATGCGGTGCTTGCGCAACGCCGCGCGTGTCATCGATGCGGAAGGGTATGATCGATGCGCCGCTGCCATCGGCATTCACCTTGCGGATTTTGCCGCGCGCCCAGAAAATAATGCTGCGGCTGTCGGGCGTCCAATCCATATTTGGATAAACACCTGTGACCGCCCAAGTTTCCTGCACGTCCTGATCAAGGTCATCGTAAATCTTGCTTTCGATGCCCGAAGCCAAATCCTTCACATATAGCTTTGACTTGGTAGCCTCGCGCCGCACGAAGGCGATTTTTTTACCATCTGGCGAAGGGTTGGGCCGAACCGAGCCGCCAAAACCGGAAACCGCCGTCGATGTCTCGCCCGTTTCCAGATCATATTTTTCAATATTGAACAGGTCCGTATTGGAATCCTGCGCATAGATAAATTGGCTGCCCGGCGTCACATTGCGGGTATAGTAAACCGATTTTCCATCGGGCGCATAGATCGGCTCGCCAAGTTCCTTCTGATGCCGTTCATTGGGTTTTTTGACGAGCTTCACGCCGGCGCCACCCGACACATGGTAGATCCAGACCTCGCCCGTGCCCAATGAGCGCGCAGTGGTGAAATGCTTTTTGGCCACGATATAACGGCCATCGGGGCTCCAGCTTGGTTGATTGAGCAAACGGAACTCTTCTTTGGTAACCTGCCGCTTATCGCTGCCGTTGCGGTTCATAATCCAGATATTGTCACCGCCGCCGCGATCGCAAGTGAAGGCAATACGGCTGCCATCAGGGGAGAAGCGCGGTTGCACTTCCCATGCCAAACCTTCGGCCACGCGCGCTGGTTGCCCGCCCGAAACCGGCATGGTGTAAATATCGCCGAGCAATGAGAATGTGATGGCCTTGCCATCGGAGCTTAAATCAACATCGATCCAGCTGCCCTCGTCGGTTTGGATCGGAACCTGTTTGACGGTCGCGCCCTTCGGGGCATTCACATCCCATTTTTCATCCTTGGCTTTGGCCGCATCAGCTGCTTCTGTGTTGGTCGCATTTGCGGTCTCCGCGGCGGGGCTTGCTTCCTGCGCATAGGCTGCATCTGCAAACAGCGCTGCCGCGATGGCGGTTGCCAGATAATATTTCATTGCTCTCTCCCAAAAACTGTTACCAACCCCTATTCAAGTTTGGATTGCAAAAAACAAGCCGAGAAGGCTGGAGAGAAAATGGAAATGCGGAAATTGATAGCGGGCGCGGCATCGGTATCGCTTGTTGCGACAATGATAGCTTCTTGCACTCCGGCTGGCGACGAAGGCGAAGACAACGGCCAATCTTCAGCCACTTGCACGAAGGTGGAGCCCGCCCGCGTCGCCATCAAAGCCGGTAGCTTTGCAATGGGCCAAGACGGGATCTACCGCGAGGAAGGCCCCGTGCAATCCGTTTCGATTGACGGTTTCTGGATCGACAATATCGAAGTGACGGGCGGACAGTTTGATGAATTTGTCCAAGCAACCGGACACAAAACCGTTGCCGAGCGACCTGTAGATCCATCATTGTTTAATGTGCCCGCGGACCAAATACCGGCGGATATGCTGAAAGCCGGCTCCGCCGTTTTCATTGCGCCGGATAAACCAACCAACAATTTCGGCGACTGGTGGAAATATGTACCCGGCGCATTCTGGCGCAAACCACTCGGCCCTGACGGCCCCGATATGAAGCCGGACGAACCTGCCGTCCATCTGGCCTTTGAAGATATGGCGGCCTACGCCAAATGGCGCGGCGGACGTTTACCGACCGAGGCAGAATGGGAATATGCCGCGCGTGCTGGCCAGGAAAATTATACGGAACAGCCACAGCAAGCCAATAGCTGGCAAGGCGTTTTCCCAATGGTGAATGAGGGGAAGGACGGCCATAAGGGGCTGGCGCCCGTCGGCTGTTATGAGGCCAACGCGTGGGGACTATATGACATGATTGGCAACGCGTGGGAAATGACGAGCGATTTCTACGCGCCAGGCCATGATCCAAAACGTCCAGAGAAGAATCCCAAAGGGCCATCGGAAAATACTGCCTATGATCCACAAAATCCCGGACTTGCCTCTCGGGTAATCAAAGGCGGTTCATTCCTATGCGCACCCAATTATTGCCAGCGCTATCGCCCAGCCGCGCGTTCAGGCCGCGATCCCGGATTAGGCGCGAGCAATGTCGGATTTCGCCTTGTTTATGACAAAGCCAGCCGCTGAGTTTTCAAACGCAAAAAGCCCCGCAGGCAACAGCGAGGCTCTTAAAGCTTTAATTGTTTGGTAAAATTGGTTGAACGTTGGCAAATCTGCATAGCAGGAGGAGGTTAAACTGATATGACGTCCAGATTAAAGAAACTTTTTTTCGGAATAGTTGGCCTACTAGGCGCAGCTTTTCTTGCCTTTGTAGTTTGGCCTGAAAAGGCCTATGTTGCGCATGAAGTTTCCCCCAATTTCCGTGCTCAGGCCCTCGCGTTTAACATTCCCGCGCTTCCGGACGACTGGGAAGGTCATAAACTGACCGCTGCCGACGGGACGCAGATTTACTGGGGCCAAACAGCTAATCGCGATACGGCCAATGCAACATATATTATGGTACCGGGCTATACAGCTTCGATGTCGATGCAGGGTGAGCAGGTAACAATGCTTCGCGCGCGCGGCTATCACGTGGTCGGCATGGATTTGCGCGGTCAAGGGCGGTCCGAACGTCACCGCGCCGAACATCCGGAGAAGATGTGGGTCGATGATTTTAGCACTTATGCTGATGATGTACGGCTGCTGATTGAAGCGCTTCAAGTGCCAAACGAACACCCACTTATTCCCTCGGGGAGTTCTTTTGG
>CAKZNA010000215.1 GCA_937129355.1 uncultured Sphingomonadales bacterium
TTTTCCATTTTCAATCTTCCTTCATTTTATCGTATATTCCTGCTCTCTTTAATAATAATTTAACATTCCTGCGTTAGGATTATGTTAGGGCGGAATAAGTTTATTGTAACTGATCTTGGATGGGTATTAAGAAAGTTCTTGACTCCGGGATATCCCTTAAATTTATCTTTTGACATCCATTTATCTTATTTTTTTTCATAAAGAGGGTTGACAAAAAATAGATTATACCGTATAATTAGGTAAAGCCATATAATACGGTATAACTTTTAGGTTACTATGATTAAGCTAAAAAAAACTGATGCTCTTTACCAGCAAATCGCCACCTATTTTGAACGTGAAATAGTCGAAGGACGTTTAAAAGCCGGGGACAGGATTGTTGCGAAAAATACCCGGAACGGCGAACGTTATGAACTGACGCATGAACTCAGCGAGCGCCAGGTCCGTATGGTTATCGAAGGCGGACTGCTGAACATGATGCGCCAGGAACTGGCCGCGTGAGGCCTTGTTACCAACAGATCCACTAAACTGAGGAAGAATGAATGACCGATGACACCTACACGCCACCGAGAGTCTGGAAATGGGATGCCGAGAGCGGCGGAGCCTTTTCGCAAATCAATCGCCCCATCGCCGGACCCACTCACGAGAAAGAATTGCCGGTAGGGGAGCACCCGTTCCAGGTCTACTCACTGGCGACCCCGAATGGCGTGAAAGCCACGATCATGTTCGAGGAACTGTTGGCCAAGGGCATCAAGGAAGCGGAATACGATGCCTGGCTGATCCGCATCACCGAGGGGGAACAGTTTGGCAGTGGTTTCGTGAACGCGAACCCGAATTCCAAGATACCGGCGATGATGGACCACACCCACACGCCGGCCGTCCGCGTGTTTGAATCCGGCTCCATCCTGCTTTACCTCGCTGAGAAGTTTGGCGAGTTCCTGCCGACGGACATTGTGGCGCGCACGGAAACCATGAACTGGTTGTTCTGGCAAATGGGCAGCGCGCCGTTCCTGGGCGGTGGCTTCGGGCATTTTTATGCCTATGCGCCGGAAAAATTCGAATATCCGATCGATCGCTACGCCATGGAAGTGAAACGGCAATTGGATGTGCTCGACCGCCATTTGGCGGAGAGTGAATATTTCGCAGGCGATGAATATTCGATTGCGGATATGGCTATCATGCCTTGGTATGGCTCGCTGGTGATGGGCATGATTTATGACGCTGCCGAATTCTTGCAGGTGCAGGAATATAAAAATGTGCAGCGCTGGACGGCTCAAATATATACGCGGCCTGCGGTGCAGCGCGGGGTAAAGGTCAACCGCACTTTCGGCGCCCCTGAAAACCAGCTGCGTGAACGCCATGATGCCACCGATTTCGACACCAAGACGCAGGATAAACTTGAAGCGGCGAAATAGCAGCCAGCGGTTTCGATGATCTATACTGTTTGATAGCAAGAAACGGGATGGTGGTTGCTGCGCTTGCCGTTAATTCGTGGGCAGCAATCAAAAGGAGTGAAAATGACTAATCAACAGCACCCTAGCCAGCTATTCTCTTCGCTGCATGTGTCCGGCAATCCGCTGGTACTTTTCAACATCTGGGATGCGGGAACGGCCCGTGCTGTCGCCAATGCAGGCGCTACCGCCATCGCCACTGGCAGCGCATCAGTTGCAGGTGCGCTTGGCTATGAGGATGGAGAGACGGTTCCATTGGCAGAAGTGATTGCAAACCTGAAACGAATTGTCGCGGCGGTAGACTTGCCTGTAACTCTCGATTTTGAAGGTGGTTATGCGCGCTATCCCAAAGGGCTGGCAGAAAGTATCACCAAGGTGATTGCCGCCGGCGCTGTCGGCATCAATTTTGAAGATCAGATTATCGGCGGTGAAGGTTTATACGAAATTGACGAGCAATGCGCCCGGATCGCCGCCATCAGAAGCGAGGTCGATCAAAGTGGCAGCGGCCTCTTTATCAACGCACGGACCGATATTTGGTTGCCGGCTGGCGCGGCAACTATTGACGAAGGCCAACGATTGCAGGCAGCTTTGGAGCGAGTAGCTGCCTATGCAAACGCAGGTGCGGATGGCTTCTTCATTCCCGGCGTTACTGACGAAACGGCTATCGAAACAATATGCCGTGAAAGCCCTGTGCCCGTGAATGTTCTGATGCTTGACGGCATGCCCGGCAAAAAGCGTTTGGCAGAATTGGGAGTGGCCAGAATTAGCCACGGCCCCGGCCCATGGAAGGAGTGTATGGCCGAGTTGAACGAAGCCGCACAGTCAGCAATCTCCGGTTAACGCCGCGCTGCAAAAAATGCCTTTAGCAAGGCGCTGGCCTCATCGGACCCAATGCCGCCATAGACTTCTGGGCGGTGATGGATGGTGGGCTGGTCGAATAGCGTTGGCCCATGCTCAACCGCGCCGCCTTTGGGGTCGCTTGCGCCATAATAGAGCCGACCAATGCGGGCGTGGGCTATTGCACCTGCGCACATGGCACATGGTTCCAACGTTACCCATAGACCGCACCCTGTCAGCCGGTCACTGCCCAGCGCTTTTGCCGCCTCTCGCATGGCGATGATTTCTGCATGGGCGCTTGGATCATGGTCGGTAAGTGGCCGATTCGCGCCGCGGCCAATAATTTCACCATCCTTGACCACAATCGCGCCGACAGGAACTTCACCTGCCTTTGCGGCGGCTTTGGCAAGCTCAAGCGCTTGATCCATATATTTGCGGGCATTTTGCATCGGCATCGCGCGTATCTAGCCACTTTGCAGCGGATTTACCACATCACTTGCTTGACCTTTTCCACATACAGCGGTATCGGACTGCGCTTTCCGGAAGAATGATTCCGGGTTTCATACGAATATACAGGAATTTCATCATGTCGCGGATTTGCGAGCTGACCGGTAAGGGTCGTTTGACGGGCAACAATGTAAGCCACGCCAAAAACAGAACGAAGCGGGTATTCCTGCCGAATCTGCAGAATGTAACACTGCTTTCCGATTCGCTTGAGCGCGGCATTAAATTCCGCGTTTCAACCAGCGGTCTTCGTTCGGTTGAACATGTTGGCGGCCTTGATAACTGGCTTTTGAAAACATCCGATGACAAGCTTTCGGCAAACGCCCGTAAGGTGAAGAAAGAACTCACCAAAAAAGCGGCAGCGGCCTAAGCCACTTTCACCGTCTATAAAGCTTCAAAGCCGGGGGCGTTATCCGCTTCCGGTTTTTTCGCGTCTGGAATAGACGTTTCATCAAGCGCAAATTTCATCAGCAATGTGCGTTGGAATATATTGAAATTATTGTCAGAGATCATCCAGATAATCGTACGGCCGTTTTCCTGTGTGACGGCCAGCCCTTCCAGATTGTCGACCAATAGCGGTGATTTCAATCGTGCAATGACCTTTGGTTCTATCGTTTCGCCGCGGGCAATTTCATTTGGATCGAAAACCGCGACCGCCACGGAAAATGCCGTTGGAAAGCTAAACTCCCGGTTTAACGTCAATATCCGTCCATCGGGCAGCAATGCCGCATCGGTGATCTTATGTCCTTCTGGTGGTTTATATCCAAAAGCAAAGCTACTGCTGCCCGCCTCAACCGGGTCTCCGGAAAAATATAGCGCTTCATAACTGCCATCGGGCAAGTCATGGCCTTCTGAAAATACCAAAAAGCGTCCATCGGGCATCCGCAATATGGCCTCTGCCCCGCTATTCGCTCCCCAAAGCTGCATTGCTTTTGGTCGTGCCAATGCTTCTCTGCGCGCAAATGACCGGCCAAATCGGCGTATGGCATGCTTTCCTTCATAACTGACCCAGAAACGTCCGGTTGCCGGATCATGGGTGATGCCTTCACTGTCGCGGTCTTCATAATTATTCCCCTTCGCAAAAGCGTCGGGCATAGGCGCGATGAAAGGGCGGTCGGTTTTGTCTTCGCCAGTCAAGCCAAAGCCTACCAACGTGCCGGCATCGCTGACACCGATGAAGCGCCCATCGGGCAAAACGGCCAGCGCCGATATCCCGCCAAAATCCTGATTGTTGCTACCCAATTCCCATGCAGCGAGGAATTCCAGCTGTCCGACTTTGCGCAGATTTGGTCTGTCGGGATCAAGCTTTAACGGTGTCAGCGCGATATTCTGGCTGCTGTTGCGATATATTATCCGCTGACCGCCTGAGGCCAGGGCGAGCATGATAAGCAATATCGATATTCGGAAAAGACGGGATAGCATTGCAAGTTTCATTAGCAGGACATCCCGAAAACCCAAGCCGCCTGAACAGGCGTTCATAAAAAGGCGCATAAAGCTGAACGCGAGATTACGCGGGTGTTCAGCCCTCGCTCAAAGCGAATCATCTATTGATGGTTTTTGTGGGGCAGACATTTCTGGCGGAGTAGAGAAGATGCAGTTCACCAAATCAATTGGAGCAATGGCCTTGGCCGCAACAGCGCTAACGGGCGTTATGGCAACCCCGGCGGAAGCACACCGCAAGCGGCATAATCATTATCATGATCGTAGCTATGATGATGGATATTATGACCGCCGCCAAAGCCGCAGCCGTTATGATCGCCGCACCCATTATCGCCAGCGCTGTGACCGAGGCAGGGGCGGCACGGTTATCGGCGCAGTTGCAGGCGGTCTTCTGGGCAATGAAGTCGCGCGGCGCGGTGACAAGACTATTGGTACGATCCTTGGCGCAGCCGTTGGTGCGGTAGCCGGACGGGCTATCGACAAGTCCGATGATCCATGCCGCCGCCGGTATCGGCGTTAAGCGAAATAGAGATTCCTCTTAGGTGGTGGTCCCTGAACCTTTCCGCCATCCCATAGGGGCATTAAGGCCAGCATCTCGAGAGAGATGCTGGCCTTTTACTTGCGCGTTAGAATGCGTTTTAGTGAATCGTCCCAAGCGTTGTTTGGACATTCAGCATATTGATCAGCCGTTCAATCTGACGCCACCGGCAAAATGAGATATGGTTCCCAATGTTCCGGCTGGCTTCGGCACGTTCAGAGGCTTCCAAGCCAGCATGGCTGCCAAATTCGGATATTAGCGCTTCGGCTTGGACAACATCGCGATTTTCGACATAGAGCGGCAAATTCATGAGCGCATACTTTCCTATTTTGTTTTTGGCCTATTTTGTTTTGGTGGCAGGCAGAACCGGGGTGTGGCCTGCCTGCGCGATCAGCCTATAGACATGTAAAATGGAGCAACCGTCAAAACTGATGGTTAGCGCGAGTTAATCTTTATCGCGATCCATTCACTTCATGCTTGCCTGTGCTGCGCAATCGGTGGCAATAACGCCAAATGGAAAAGCAGAAGCAAGACAGCGCAGCGACAGCGGGTGGATTTTTTATTTTCGTAGGGCTGATAATTGGCGTCGTGGTCGGTATTTACACTGGCGAGACATCAATCGGAATGATTGGCGGTTTTGGCGCCGGTATATTGGCGGCGACAATCCTTTGGATATTTGATCGCGCGCGTATGAACAGGGAATAAAATGTTAAAACATATTCGAAATCTGGCAATCATCTTTATCGTCCTGGCGATTGGCGTATTGTGGTATTTGTCGCGCCCTGATGTCGCGCAGATTCCCGAAGAGGAACTGGTCGGCGCGATTAGCGAGCTTCCCGAACCACGGGCACAAGTTCTCATTCCAACTATACATGTTGCCGAAGCAGAGCGCTGGACAGAAAACGAAAAACCCGTTGTCGCAGAAGGGCTGACCGTCGAACGGTTTGCCGGTGATCTGGCGCATCCGCGCAATATGTATGTGCTGCCGAATGGCGATATTCTGGTGGCGGAGACCAACAGCCCGCCGCGTGAAGGGGGGGGGATCGAAGGCTTCGTCATGCGCTATATGATGGACAAGGCAGGCGCGGGAACGCCGTCGGCCAACCGGATTACCCTACTGCGTGATGCCGATGGAGACGGCAAACCGGAGCTGAAAAGTGAATTTCTGAAAGACCTCAACTCGCCCTTTGGAATGGTGCTGGCTGGTGACAAGCTTTACGTGGCCAATACGGATGCCGTGTTGGCTTTTCCTTATAAGGAAGGTGACACAAAAATCGAAGGTAAGGGCGAGAAGATTTATGAATTGAACGCTCAGGTGCCCAACAACCATTGGACGCGCAATCTGGCCGCGAGCGCCGATGGCACAAAGCTTTACATCGCGGTCGGATCGAACAGCAATATTGGCGAGAATGGCATGGAAAGCGAAAAAGCGCGCGCCATGGTGATCGAATATGATCTCGCTGAGAAAAAGGCCAAGCCGCTGTCAGTGGGATTGCGCAATCCGGTGGGTATGGGTTTTGATAGCACGGGCCAGCTTTGGACCGTTGTGAATGAGCGCGATATGCTTGGCTCAGATCTCGTGCCTGACTATTTGGCCAAAGTGGAGGTTGGTTCAGACTATGGCTGGCCGCAACATTATTGGATGGGCTATATCGATAAACGCGTGAAGCCTGCGCCGGCGAAGGATGAATGGCAATATAACCGCCGGCCTGATTTCGCGCTGGGCGCGCATACCGCGCCGCTTGGCCTTGCATTTGCCAATAGCAGTCAAGGACCAAAAGCCACGTTGGGCGATAGCTTTGCCAGCGGCGCATTCATCGCGCGGCACGGATCATGGAACCGGAAGCCTGCTTCGGGTTATGATGTGGTTTTTGTGAAATTCGACGCCGAAGGGAAGCCAGCAGAAAACAAGCTGCATAAAGTTCTAACCGGTTTCCTAGATGCAGAAGGCAAGGCGCAGGGGCGGCCATCGATGTTGGCCGTCGCCAAAGACGGTTCGCTGTTGGTCAGCGATGATGTCGGCGATGTGATCTGGCGGGTAACGGCGGCGAAGTAGGTTTAGATTTTTCGGCCCGCACGTCCGGCCAGTTCAACCGCATAATGCCAAGCAATCCGGCCTGACCGGCCACCGCGCGCATGGGCGAAGGCGAGCGCATCTTCCTCCTCCCATGAGAGATCGAAATGATCGGCATAGGCGGAAACCATCGCGAGCCAGTCTGCTTGATCGGGATATTGAAAGCCAAGCTTGAGCCCGAAACGATCGGCCAGCGCCAGTGCATCATCGGTTTCGTCGCGCACATTGATGGCGTCTGAATGTTCGCGCTCGACAATATTGCGGCGGTTGGATGTGACGATCAGGCGGATATTTTCCGGCCGTGCCTCTGCGCCGCCCTCCAGCATGGAGCGGAGCATGCGGGCTTCACTGCCACCGCCGTCAAAGCCGATATCGTCGATGAAAAGTATATAGCGCCGAGATTCTCCTGCTAGCAATGCGAACAAGGCTGGCAAGCTCTCAAGATGAGCGGCATTTGCCTCTACCAATGCGGCGGAAAGCTGTGTTTCCTGCAACGCGCCGGTTACCGATTTCACCAGCGCCGACTTGCCCATGCCGCGCGCACCCCATAGCAGCACATCATGCGCGGCATGGCCCTTTGTATGGCGGCGCAAATTTTCGAGGATAGCTGCTTTCTGACGATCAACGCCAGTAATCAGGGCCAGCGGTAACGGTGCAAAGCTCGTTACCTCTGCCAGAGTTTTGCCGTCCCAATGATAGGCCGGATGCGCGGTAAGGCTAACCGTTTCGCGCGGCGGCGGGGAAAGCCTTTCGAGTGCATCGGCTATCCGGCGAAGGTTCTTTTCGCTCAAGCCGATAGCCCGTCTTCATCAAGCGCATAGAGCAGTTCCGCTCCAGCCATCGCGCTACCTTTCAGGCTCAATGCTTCGGGCACCATGACATCCAGATAGTAGCGGCAGCTGGCAATTTTTGACTTGATGAAATTGCTGCCGTCATTCTCTGCCTCGGCGGCGCGCAGCTGTCCCGCCATCAGCCAGCCGGATACGGCAACCGACATCATGGTGGTGAAGGGGTAACTGCCCGCAAGGCGATCATCGATAGAGGCTTCCAGCATATATTCGGTCACTTCCGCGCAGGCACCCGCGAGCGCCTTCAAGGCAGCATGATCGCCTGCCTCTTGTCCAATACGCGCAACAACATCGCGAATGGCATCGC
>CAKZNA010000216.1 GCA_937129355.1 uncultured Sphingomonadales bacterium
TTTTGGTGGAGCCTAGGGGAGTCGAACCCCTGACCTCTTCGCTGCCAGCGAAGCGCTCTACCAGCTGAGCTAAGGCCCCCTATTGCCACGCTGCATCTGGTTGCTAGCGCGGCGGGTGTGGACGGCGTGATTAAATGCTCACGCCGAACCCGTCAATTCTCGTCTTTATTATCCTCGTCGTCGGCTTTCTTGACGCCAAGGTCTTCATCGCCGCCAAGGTCAACATCATTGTCCGGCGAATCATTGGCATCAACTGCATCGACATCAATGTCGAGATCATCGTCTGCCGTTTCTTCTTTCTTTTTCTTATCGTCGTCAAACGGCACGGGCTGTTTTGATTTCAGCACAGGTTCGGGATGCCATTGATTTCCGCAATCAATGCATTCAACCGGCTCTTCCTTGCCAAGATCGTAAAAACGGACACCGCATTTGGGACATGCGCGTTTGGTTCCCCATTCAGCCTTCACCATTTCGGGCTCTATTCCTTATAACAAAATTCTCTTGAAAAGCGGCTCTATATATAGACTCGCTTATGTTCGGCGCTGCCCCTGCCACAGTGGAGCGGCGCTGTCAAAAACTAAGCGGCACCGCCCGCTCGTTCAAGGTCAAAAAGGTCGATTGCCGCGTTGACTTGCCGAAACGGAAGCCGCAAAGCGCATGGCACTATGCATGGCGCCAAACCCATCCCCAAAAGCTTCGCTGCATCTGGTCCTTTGCGCGGGATCGTGCGGGTGCCCGGCGATAAGTCAATCTCGCACCGTGCGTTGATGTTTGCTGCGTTGGCGGTAGGCGAGAGCAGGATCACCGGATTGCTGGAAGGTGAAGACGTGCTCGCGACGGCGGCTGCTCTGCGCGCGATGGGCGCGGATATTGTGCGCGCAGATGGTACATGGACCGTCCACGGAGTCGGCGTTGGCGGATTGATGCAGCCAGAAACTGCGCTTGATATGGGCAATAGCGGCACATCGACGCGGCTGTTGATGGGGCTGGTCGCGAGCCATCCTATAACCGCGACTTTCACTGGCGATGCGTCGTTATCACAGCGCCCGATGGGGCGTGTGAGCGATCCGCTAAGCCTCACCGGCGCTGAATTTGGTGCAAGCCCACTTGGAACCTTGCCATTGATGGTGCGCGGCATCTGCCCTGCCGTTCCGATCAGTTACCGATTGCCCGTTGCCAGTGCGCAGGTCAAAAGTGCGGTGCTGCTTGCGGGGTTGAACACACCCGGCATCACCGAAGTGATTGAACCAGTGCCAACGCGTGATCATTCGGAACGTATGCTGAAAGGCTTTGGCGCGGATTTGAGCGTCGAAACCGATGCCGAAGGCGTGCGCACAATCCGTCTGATGGGCGAGGCCGAATTGAAGCCGCAGGATATAGACGTGCCGGGCGATCCGTCTTCCGCCGCTTTCCCGATTGTCGCGGCGCTTATTACGCCGGGCAGTGAGGTCACGGTTATGAATGTTGGCATGAACCCGACGCGGACGGGCATATATAAAATGCTGGAAGCGATGGGAGCCGGCCTTACTTACCGCAATGAACGCGAAGTCGGCGGAGAACCCGTGGCCGATATCACCGCAAAACACTCGGCGCTAAAGGGCATCACGGTGCCCCCCGAAGTCGCACCCAGTATGATCGACGAATTTCCTATATTTTTCGTCGCCGCCGCGATGGCGGAAGGCACCACGACCGCAAGCGGCTTGGAAGAATTACGGGTAAAGGAAAGCGATAGGCTGGCGTTCATGGCGGCAGGACTAACCGCGATTGGCGCGAAGGTTGAAGAGCGTGAAGATGGCCTCACCATCGAAGGCAACAGCGGCAAGCCGTTAACTGGCGGCGCAATGGTTGTAAGCGCCCTCGACCACCGCATTGCCATGAGTTTCGCGATAGCGGGACTTGCGACGGAAGGCGGCTTACAGATTGACGATATGTCACCCGTCGCGACGAGCTTTCCAGGGTTTGAAGACATGCTATCCGAATTGGCAGGCAAATAATGGCGCAATATATTTCATCATTTACCGCAGATTTGATCGGCTTTGCCGGCAGCTTCCTAATCGTAGCGGCATTCGCCTACAGCAATATCTCTGCGCAGATGAATATCCTGCTGTTCAATGTCTTGAACTTATTCGGTGCAGCGCTGCTTACGGTGTCGCTTACCGTCAATTTCAACTTGCCAACGATGGTTCTGGAAATCGTTTGGATGGCGATTGCGCTATTTGGTATCTTCAAGGCGCTCCGTGGACGCAAAAATGCAAGCTCCTCGCAGGATGTAAGCGCATGATCGTCGCTGTCGACGGGCCTACTGCGTCGGGAAAAGGCACAGTCGCGAAGCAGCTTGCTCGTCACTATGCGCTGCCTTTCCTAGACACGGGCCTGCTCTATCGTGCAGTTGGACGGCAAGTTGCGATAAACAAAGGCGATGCAGATAATGCGGCCGATGCACTGGCCGCATGCGACTTCCCCGATAGCCTACTCGATGACTCCGCCCTGCGTGATGAGGCTACCGGCAGCCTTGCCAGCCGCGTATCCATTCATCCTGAAGTTCGTGCAGCATTAAATAAGCATCAGGTCGATTTCGCCAACCAACAGGGCGGGGCGGTGCTGGACGGGCGCGATATCGGGACGGTGATTGCGCCGGATGCCGATGTGAAGCTGTTTATCACGGCATCGCCAGAAGTCCGTGCAAAACGGCGCTATGAGGAAATGGCAAAGGCCGGCGGCATTAAAACCTATGAAGAAATGCTGGCCGATATCATCGCCCGCGACGAACGCGACATGGGCCGCGACGAAGCACCTTTAAAACCCGCGGAAGATGCGCTCTTGCTAGATACCAGCGATTTGACTATAGGCGACGCCGTTCAACGGGCGATTGCCTTGGTGGACGCACAATTGCGCAGCCGGTCATAGATAAGAAACTGGCGCCTTTCATATAACAGCAACGTGAGTTTGTCGTTTTCGTTCACAAAGAAGCGAAGGCAAATTTCTGTGTTGTTACATATGCGCAATATAATGTGTGTTTACCGAAGCTTGCGCCGGGAGAATGCCTTGTGGCTATTCGGGTCAGGGGGCAAACTGGTCAAAGACCGCCGGAACCAACCGGCTGGCCGGAAATAGTAAATACAAGGACTTTCACATATGGCAACTTCGCCAAATCCGAGCCGCGACGATTTCGCGGCAATGCTCGACGAATCACTCGGCGGTGCAGATGGCGGCTTTGAAGGCCGCGTCGTAAAAGGCACCGTAACCGCAATCGACAATGATCACGCCACCATTGATGTTGGCCTGAAAAGCGAAGGCCGCGTGCCGCTTCGCGAATTCGCTTCTCCCGGCAAACCCGCTGACCTCAGTGTCGGTGACGAAGTCGAGGTTTTTGTTGACCGCGTGGAAAATGTAAATGGCGAAGCCATGCTCAGCCGCGACCGCGCTCGCCGCGAAGCCGCCTGGGATGTGCTCGAAGGCGAATTTGAACAGGAAAACCGCGTAGACGGAACCATTTTTGGCCGCGTCAAAGGCGGCTTCACTGTCGATCTTGGCGGCGCAGTGGCATTCTTGCCCGGCAGCCAGGTTGATGTGCGTCCCGTTCGCGACGTGGGCCCGCTCATGGATATTGTGCAGCCTTTCGTCATCCTGAAAATGGACCGCAAGCGCGGTAATATCGTTGTATCGCGCCGTGCAATCCTTGAAGAAACCCGCGCAGAACAGCGCAGTGGTTTGATCCAGAACTTGGCCGAGAACCAGGTTATCGAAGGCGTTGTGAAAAACATCACCGACTATGGCGCCTTTGTTGATCTTGGCGGGATTGACGGCCTGCTGCATGTCACCGACATCAGCTATAAGCGCATCAATCATCCAAGCGAAGTCATCAATATTGGTGACACCGTTAAGGTTCAGATCGTTCGCATCAACCGCGAAACGCAGCGTATCAGCCTTGGCATGAAGCAGCTTGAAACCGATCCATGGGATGAAGCAGTTGCCAAATATCCGGTCGGCGCAAAACTAAACGGTTCGGTCACCAACATCACCGAATATGGCGCGTTCATCGAGCTGGAACCAGGCATCGAAGGCCTTGTCCATGTTTCCGAAATGAGTTGGACGAAAAAGAACGTCCACCCGGGCAAAATCGTTTCAACTTCTCAGGAAGTCGAAGTCGTTGTTCTGGAAGTTGATCTTGAAAAACGCCGCATTTCGCTTGGCCTTAAACAGGCTCAGGATAATCCATGGGGCAGCTTTGAAGAGAAATACCCTGTTGGATCGACCGTCGAAGGCGAAGTTAAAAACGCTACCGAATTTGGTCTGTTCGTCGGCCTTGAAGGCGACGTTGACGGCATGGTTCACATGTCCGACATCGCATGGGGCATTTCCGGCGAAGACGCGCTTCACCTTCACCGCAAAGGTGAAACGGTTAAAGCCATCGTCCTCGACATTGATTCTGACAAAGAACGTATCTCTCTCGGCATCAAACAGCTTGAAAAAGGCGCGCCAACCGCTGCTGGAGCCGCTTCGGCAAACGGCCTTAAGAAAGGTTCTACCGTCACAGTCACCATCCTGGAAGTACGCGATGGCGGGCTTGAGGTTCAAGCAGGCGATGATGGCGCAACTGGATTCATCAAACGCAGCGACCTAGGCCGCGACCGCGATGAGCAACGTCCGGATCGTTTCCAAGTTGGACAGAAGATGGATGCTTTGGTCTCCGGATTTGATCGTTCCAAGAAGCCGAATTTCTCCATCAAGGCGCTTCAACTCGCTGAAGAGAAACAGGCGGTTGAGCAATATGGTTCGTCAGACTCCGGTGCGTCACTTGGCGATATCCTCGGCGAAGCGCTGAAAAAGAAAGACAGCTAAACAAGTCTGGCCCTCTGTTTCGGCGGAGAGTGGAACAAAAAATGGGCCTGCGCTGGCAACAGCGCGGGCCCTTTTTTTGAAAATCTTCAAAGATTATGGTACGATATATCCATTAGTTGTCAAAAAGTGACGATTTTATACAATAGCATTGTAAAATCATTGATATTCGCTATTTGACTTATACTAGTGTAAGTAAGGAAATTCGGTAGCTTGCTGGTTGGTCGCGCAGCAATCGATATACGCGAATTGATTGAGAGAAGAGAGAGAGGGCCCGGTCCATGATCCGTTCCGAATTGGTCAAGAAACTTGAAGGCGAAAATCCAGAGCTCAAAACAGAGGAAGTTGAGCGAATTGTGGATATTTTCTTCAGCCAGATAGTTCAACGTCTTGCAGATGGAGGCCGGGTTGAATTACGCGGCTTTGGTGCATTTTCAACACGCGAGCGCAAACCCCGCGTCGGTCGCAACCCGCGTACCGGCGAATCGGTTCAGGTTCCTGCGAAAAAAGTACCCTATTTCAAGCCAGGAAAAGAAGTGCGCGAGCGGCTTAACGGCTGAACAAAGCTCGACATTCTTTAATTTTTTTCTTCCAGCGATGCCAAGTCGCTTGACCCGGCGCGCGCAATGATGTTTGCGCATGTCAATGAAGGAGATATGCTGATTGGCGGACGTGGCGGAATGGTAGACGCTACAGACTTAAAATCTGTTATCAGTAATGGTGTGCGGGTTCGAGTCCCGCCGTCCGCACCAGCAATCTATTCCTTAACAACGCGAATGAAACTTGATTGCGAGTCAATGCGATGCGTTGGCTGATGCTCTTTGGTATTGCCTTCCTGGTGGCCTGCTCTTCGGACCGGGCGGGAGAAGGAGTGGCCACCGGCAATGACGCAATCATCCGTTTGGCCGATGCCGATGCCCGCGGTCTTGACCCGCAGACCGTTTCTGACCTTGCATCAATCCGCATAGCCGCTGATCAGTTTGAAGGGTTAACGCGCTTTGATGCAAAAGGTAACGCAGAGGCAGGCCTTGCAGAGAATTGGCAGATAACCGGTGAGGGCCGTATCTGGATCTTCAAATTGCGCGATGCCCTCTTCTTTTCGGACGGAATACCAATCACGGCAGATGTTTTTCAAAAAGCCATCACCCGTATCCGCGACGAAAAGACGGGATCGCCGCATGTCTCTCTATTTTCAATCATCAATAGAATCGATACACGCGGCGATCGCGAAGTTGTCATTCATCTTGATCAGCCTTTCCCCCAGCTTCCGGCTTTGCTGGCACATCCGGCAATGGCGGCTTTGCCATTCCATAGGTTGAGCGAAAAAGGCCAAAGCTGGACAAGCGAACGACCATTGGTCACTAGCGGACCATACAGACTTACCGATTGGAGGCTGGCACAAGCGATCACGCTGGAGGCCAACCCACGCTGGCATGGCGGCGCGCCAATGACGCGTAAAATCAGCTGGCGACCAATGGAAAACCCGCAAAGCGGGATGAGGCTCATGCTATCGGGCGGCGCGGATGTGAGCAGTAATTTCCCGATCAGCCGGTATAGTTGGCTCAAAAAAAACCACCCCGAATTGATCCGCGTGCATGACTATCTTGGCAGCTATTATTTCGCCTTTAACACGCGCCGCACCCCATTCAATGATGCGCGCGTTCGCCGGGCGCTATCGATGGCCATCGACCGGAAATGGATTGCCCAAAAAATGGTGGCAGCTGGCAACGCTCCTGAATGGGGCTTGTTACCGGCTGGATTAGCGGGCGGGAAAATATACAAGCCCAAATGGGCCAATTGGCCCCGCGAAAAGCGCCTTTCTGCTGCGCGGAAAATACTTCGCAAAGCGGGTTATGGCAAAGCACATCCGTTAAGCTTCGAAATTCGTTTTAATAGCTCGCCCGAACATCGTCGCGCCGCCGTCGCCATGGCCACGATGTGGCGAGAAATTGGCGTCGATGCGAAGCTACTGAACAGCGAAGCCAGCCTGCATTTTGACAGCCTGAGGCGCGGAGATTTCGATATTGCACGCTCAGGCTGGATAGCCGACTTACCTGCGCCAGAAAATTTTCTAAGCGTTCATACTAGCGATGCGGGGCCGCAAAATTACTCGGGCTATAACAGCCCGGCATATGACGCAGCTGTTAAACTCGCGCTATCAGTAGCCCGCCCAGACGCCCGCCTTGTGAAAATGCGCGAAGCAGAAGCCATGCTCATGGATGATATGCCGATCTTGCCACTATATTACTATACCTCCAGAAATTTGGTGCAGCCTGGCATCAAGGGATGGTCGGATAATATTTCCAATGTGCATCCCAGCCGCTTTTTGCATAAGGCAGAAGAATGACATTCTCACGCTTCATCCTGCTTTGCCTCATGCTTCTATTGGCGGCTTGTTCAGACGGCGTAGATAATGACCGCATCAGAGTGGATGTCGTGTCAAATAGTAGCGAATTTAGCGTTGCCAAATTTCCGCTTAACAAACAATCGGCCTATCTTCGGTCTGCCACGGCACAAGGCCTTGTAACGTTCGACGCCGAAGGCCGCGTTATTCCCGGGCTGGCTTCGCGATGGATGGTTACTGATAACGGGCAAGCCTATATTTTCCGACTTAACAAGTCGCGGTGGAATAATGGTGCAGAAATAGAGGCAGCCGATGTGGCGAATGCACTGAACACACAGATAAATGCCATGCGAAAGCGAAGATTCAGCGCGACCCTAGACAATATCATTCGGGTAGACCGAATGACCGGACGGGTTCTGCAAATACGTTTAAAGGCGCCCATGCCGAACTTGCTTGAATATCTGGCACTGCCCGAATTCGGGATCGTGCATAAAAGCAACGGTAGCGGCCCTATGATAGCGCGTACGCAAGCGGCT
>CAKZNA010000217.1 GCA_937129355.1 uncultured Sphingomonadales bacterium
CCGATGCTTGGGCGATTTTTAGGGCTGCTGTGCTTGTCTCGCCCATTCCCGGGAAACGCGCGATGCTTTCTGCGTCGGCAGTGAGCAACGCAGAATAGCCACCGAAATGTTCGATCAGCTGTTTAGCGAGCGGCTTCGTATCACGCCTTGGAATGGCCAGCCCAAGAATATATTCGACCAACTCATGATCCAGAAGCGCATTGCCGCCGCCTTCTATCATGCGCTGCCTCAACCTGCTTCGGTGGCCGCTGTTTAGCTTGTCTTTATCTGGCTTGATGGACGTGGTCATATATTCGCGCACCTTCATATATACGAAAACGCTTCGGTAACCGCACGGCACCGAAACCAACCAAGGCGCGCATCTTTGGCGATTTTCGTCGCAGAGGCAAGCCATTAGGCCAACTTCCTGATTGCAACTGTTAGCGCTTTGCCGCATTTGTAAATGCGATGGAAGAAGACGCCGAAAGCGAATTGGCCAAGATGCCGCCTGCGCGCCGCTTTAAGAAGCGCTATATCTTCTATGCCGTCTTCGCGCTTCTGGTTCTTATGCTGTTAATTGCATGGCTGCAGCGCAAGGATATTGCAGACCAGTTTATTCAAGATGAGCTGAAGAAAACCGGCGCCCCGGTAACTTATGAAATAGAGGATATTGGCTTTCGAACCCAGAAAGTCAGCAATCTTGTGGTCGGCGATCCAGCCAACCCTGATCTGATCGTCCGTGATGCGGAGATTGATGTTGCGCTTGGTTTTGGCGGTGCCACTGTTCAATGGGTGCGTGCGAAAGGCGTTCGGTTGCGCGGGAAGCTGTTGCCAGATGGCAAATTCAGTTTTGGTGAGCTCGACAAATTCCTTGATCCCGACAGCAAGGAACCGTTTGAATTTCCTGATTTCGCGCTTGATCTTGATGATGCTTCTCTGGCGTTAAATTCGCCCTGGGGAGCAATTGGATTGGGGATTGAAGGGCGCGGGCAGCTGCGCGGTCAATTTGAAGGGGAGGCCGCGTTACGCAGTAGAAAGCTATCTTATCAGGGATGCAATATCGGTGATTTGCGATTTGATGGTGCAATTGCGCTGGATGCCGGCAAACCGTCTATGCTCGGGCCACTGCAGGCAGCCTCCGTCAATTGCCGTTCAAGGGGCATCGCGATATCCCGGCCGGTTCTTGATGCAGATTTTCAGTTAAACGAAACATTTGATCGTTGGGTCGGCAGCGCCGGATTTAAGGCAGCGAAAGTCGCGCTATCGGGGCAGGCAATTACCGCCCCCGCCGGCAATTTCGAGATTAACGGCGGTATCGAGCGCAGCAGCTTTAAACTGGCGCTAGATGATGGCGGTTACAGGAGCGATCTGCTGTCTGTCCGCCAGATGGTCATGTCCGGCGAGGGCAGGTTTGGCATGGGCGAAAATGGCTTCTCGCTTGCCATGCGCGGTGAAGGTGAGATTGCGGGTGGGCGCGCCGATGCTTCGCTTGCCGCCTCTCTGGATGGTGCGGCAGAAAGCACGCGTGATACGCCTGTCGGGCCGTTGTTGGCGCGGATCGGGCCTGCGGCTCGCAGGGCTCTGTCCAGTTTTAATGCTGGAGCGAAATTTGATTTCGCCATTCCAGCGCGAACCGCGACCAAGATCGATATTGATGGTTTCGATATAGCCTCTGCATCAGGCGCGCGTATCCGGCAGGCTGGTGCGCTTCGTCTGCAATCAGGGCGCGGTGGATGGTCGTTAGCGACGCCGTTGCAGATTGCGATGTCGGGCGGCGATCTTCCGACCGGAAAATTGGCGCTCCGCCGGTCCGGCGCGAGCGGTTGGGCAGGGACATTGTCGCTTGATCCCTACGCAAGCGGCACCGCGCGGCTTGCGCTGTCGAACATGAATTTCTCCGGTCGTCCGGGGGGCAGCTGGCGCTTTGATGGTAAGGCGAGTGTTTCCGGTCCGCTTGCGGATGGCCGCATTGAAGGTTTGCGGATGCCAATTGATGGAAACTGGAATGGCAGCCGGCTGGCGCTTTATGACGGTTGCCGCAATTTCGCATTCGATCGCGCGCGTATTTCCGGGGTGAACTTGGCGCGGCAAAACATTCGAGTTTGCCCTGATGGCGGGGCGATATTTGCGACGGGCGCTGGCGGTACGCAGGTTAAGGCGCGGCTACCGAATTTCGCTTTTCGCGGTGATTTAGGTGGCACGATGGTCGATCTGAAGACGTCTGTCGTGCGCTTCAACCTCGATCAGGGCTTTAATGCGAGCAATGTGAAGGTGGAGCTTGGCGCGGCAGATTCTATGACCAGCTTCGCGGCGTCATCTGTGAACGGCCGCTTCGACCGGCGGGGAATATCGGGAAGCCTATCCGGTGGAGAAGGGCAGATTGCCAACGTTCCCATGCTGATGGATAATGCCGCCGGTGACTGGACCTATCGTGACGGTAATGTCCGGCTTGTTGCTGCTCTTGGCTTTACCGACGCGGAAGAACTTGACCGGTTCCTGCCCATGCAAGTTCCAGAGATCATCGTTGATTATGAGGATGGGACGATCACCGCCATCGGCGATGTGTTCGAGCCTACGACCCAAACAAGGGTGGCGGGCGTTGATATCCGGCATGTTTTGGCGAGCGGCGAGGGGCGCGCATTATTTGCGGTTGATGATTTGCGGTTTGGAAGCGCTTTTCAGCCTGAATTACTGACACCATTGACGCTGGGCGTTGTCGCGAATGTTGACGGTTCGGTCTATGGCGATGGCAAGATTGCTTGGGACAATAGCGGCGATGGCATCCGCAGTATCGGCACATTTGGTACGAAAAGCCTTGATCCCGCCGCTGCCTTCGGGATTGTCGACGGGTTGAGCACCGAGTTGAAGTTTACCGATTTGTTGTCGCTGGAAACTGCGCCGGGGCAGGTCGCAAATATCGCGACGATCAATCCCGGTATTGCCGCGTTTGGCGGGGTTATCAGCTATAAATTGCTACCTGACCAAAAAGTTGAGATTGAGGGCGGGCGCTGGCCGTTTGCGGGTGGTGAGTTGATTATCGAGCGCACTGTATGGGATTTTGGTGTTGAGAAACCTCGCAATCTCGTGATGCGGGTAAAGGGTATTGAGGTCGCGCAATTTATTGAGCAGTTTGATTTTGATAATTTGACCGCGACCGGTACGTTTGATGGCGTCCTACCGATGACCTTTGATGAGGACGGCGGCAGGATCGTTGGCGGCGAGCTGATTTCGCAAGAAGGTGGCGGCAACATCTCCTATATCGGAGAGCTTACCTACGAAGACCTTAGCCCCTATGCCAATTTCGCCTTCGATGCATTGAAATCTCTGGATTATAGCCGTTTGCGGATAGGGATGAATGGCGATCTTGGTGGCGAGATCATCACAGTGATCAATTTTGCGGGCGTGAAGCAGGGCACGGGCGCGAAGAAGAATTTCATCACGCGGCAATTGGCAAGCATTCCCATCGAGTTTAATTTGGTGATTGAAGCGCAGTTTTTCCAATTGATGAGCAGTATTCGCGAATTTTATGATCCGGAATTTCTGGTTCAGAAAAATCTGCCGGAATTGATCAAGAAACAACAGGAATTTGACAGGCTGCAACGCGAAGCAGGGGCCGCAAGCGCTGAAACGAAAATTAACGAGGGTGAACAAGCGGTTCAGCCTTCAGAAAGCAAGGATGGGGTATGACAGAACATAAGTTGACGGAATCCGCAAAAACTGCGATTCGCAAACAGATGAAAGGAATTGTCTCTTATGTGCCTTTGGCCGTGTTGGGTGTAGCTGTAACAGGCTGCGTTCAGGTGGCGGCTCCGGATAAGCCGATTGTTATCAATCTGAATATCAAGATTGAACAAGAGGTTATCTACCGGATCGACGGGGCAGTTAAAGATGCAATTGAGGAAAACTCGGATATATTCGGATGAAACAGAAACTGATTAAAATAACCGTCGCTGCTCTTGCACTTGGTGCAACCGCTTCCGTTGCTATGGCAATCACGCCGCAGCAAAAGGCGCAATATTTGGCAGCCAAGAAAAATGGCCTGATTGGCGAAAAGATGGATGGTGAGATCGGCACTGTTTCGGCTCCTTCTGCTGGCCTTAAATCTCTCGTTGATGCGATCAACATTGAGCGCAAGGCCGTGTATCTCCGGCTGGCGAAGCAGCAAGGCGTGCGTCCTGCCGATGCAGGCGTTAGCGCTGGTTGTAACCAGATCAAGAAAACGAAACCCGGTGAATATTATCAGGCACCAGCCGGTAACTGGGTGCAACGCACAGCAGGCGCGCCGCAACTGAATGCGGTTTGCCCCAAATAACTGACTAAACAATCATCAAAACAGGGCCCCGGAGCATAGCGCTTTCGGGGCCTTTTTGTTGCTTTGCACAAAGACGCTCAACACAGCAGTTGACTTGGGCGAACGGCTTTCCTAAAGCGCGCCTGCCTGAGCGATTTTCGTTGTTTTGGGCCATTGCTTTTGTGGCAATGTTTTTAACCGTGCAACCGGGGTTTCGGCTTGTCAAAAGACAGTTTTCCAGATGGTTCGGACGACCTTGATCGTCGTATTTCCGAAGCGCAGGAAAAGCATAATCGCGGCATTTCAGATGCCGAGGGTAGAGCAGAAGGCAGAGGCTGGGCGGTAGGAATAGAATTTGTAGGGGCGGTACTCGTTTCCGGTTTTATCGGTTGGGCAATTGACAACTGGACCGGACTCGGAACCAAACCTTGGGCAATGGTGGTGATGTTGATACTTGGCTTTATGGCTGGGACGCGGCAAGCGATGAAAGCTTCGGCGCAATTTGATGCAACACCGGATAATGATGAGGATAAAGCCTAGATGGCCGGTCCGATGGAACAGTTTGAGCTTGAAACGATCCACCCTATAGAGGCGGGCGGTTTCGACCTTTCATTCACCAACAGCTCGCTTTGGATGCTGATCGCGCTTGGCGTGATCTCGCTTTTCCTATTTGTGGGAACGGCGCGGCCACAGCTTGTGCCTGGCCGGATGCAGGCCGCTGTTGAATATCTTTATGATTTTGTCCGAAAGATGCTGGACGAAAATGTCGGTCCGGAAGGCCGCCGTTTTGCGCCGCTAATCTTCTCGGTATTCATCTTTGTGCTCGCTTGTAACCTGCTTGGTATGGTTCCTTGGGTGGGTAGCTTTACACCAACAAGCCATATTGCGGTAACGCTGGGGCTTGCGATTATCGTATTTGCGATTGTCTGCATTGTCGGGTTTGCGCGCCATGGTCTGAAATTTTTCACGCTATTCTGGCCTGCGGGTTCAGGCGTGCTGCTCGGTTCTTTCGTTTTTGTAATCGAATTTTTGAGCTTCCTGTCGCGCCCTTTCACACTGGCTATTCGTTTATTCGCCAACATGACCGCGGGTCACGTTTTGCTGAAAGTATTCGGCACATTCGTAGTTGGCCTAGGTTCATTCGGCGCGCTGCCCTATGTGTTCGGTATTCTGCCTCTGGCGGTTAACGTCGCGCTGACGGGCCTCGAAGTTCTTATCGCGGTAGTGCAGGCCTATGTCTTCGCGCTGCTCGCATCGCTTTATCTCAACGACGCAATTAATCTTCACTAAGTTTTCCAACAGAAGGAATTTAACATGGACGTAGCAACAGCAAGTAAAATCGGCGCAGGCCTCGCAGCAATCGGTGCAGGCATGGCCGCTATCGGTGTTGGTAACATTTTCGGTCAGTATCTGAACGGTGCTGTACGTAACCCGGAAGCAGACGCGAAAATGGGCGGCCGCCTGATTTTCGGTTTTGCTGTGACCGAGGCTCTTGGCCTTATCGCAGCTGTTGTTGCTTTGGCGCTTGCATTCTCCTGATCGCTCGTCCGTTTTCGGACAGGCAAATATACGGAGCGTAACTAGCCATGCCTCAATTTGATTTCGCCAATGTATTCTGGTCACAGCTTTTCTGGCTGGCGATCACCTTTTCCATACTCTATTTCGGTGTGGTAAAGCTGACGCTGCCTAAGCTGGGCCGTGTTATGGAAGACCGCGAAACTAAAGTGACCGGCGATCTTGACCAAGCGGAGGAGGCCAAGGCTTCTGCTGATGCTCTGGAAGAGGCACATGTCGCGACGCTGAACAAGGCGCGCGATACCGCGCGTGGTTCGGTGGCTGAGGCAAAGGCGGAAGCGGCAAAAGCCATCGACAAGAAGGTCAAGGCCGCCGACAAGCGCGCCGAGGCGAAGCTGACCAAAGCGCAAGCGGCAATTGATACCGCCCGCAACAAGGCGCTTGGTCAGATTGAAGCCGTGGCCGCAGAGAATGCTTCGGAAATTGTCACCAAGCTGACCGGCGCAAAGCCATCAGCTGCGACGGTCAAGAAGGCTGCTAAAGCAGCATTGGCAGGGTAGAGATTATGTCTGGTTCCATCCTATTCTATTCTACCTCTGGTTTGGCGACTGCCGAAAAGGCTATCGAGAATCTCGAAACTGCGGCTGAACCTGAAGGTCATCACGGCCCGACATTGCTTGGTTTGGATGCCGCAGGTTGGGTTTATGTTGGCGTTACGATCTTTTTCGTATTGGCATTCGTCGTATTTAAGGCGCACCGGAAAATTACCGATGCATTGGATGAGCGTATTGCCGATACCCGCCGTTCGCTTGATGAAGCCGCAGCGGTGAAGAAAGAGGCCGAAGCTCTGTTGGCGCAGGCGAAAGCCACGAATGACGCCAGCAAGAAAGATGCAAAGGCGATTATCAAACAGGCGGGTGATGAAGCCAAAGCGCTGGTCGCGCAGGCTGAGGTTGATGCCGACGATATGGTCGCGCGCCGCAAGAAAGCCGCCGAAGAACGTATCGCCGCCGCCGAACGCAGCGCCATTGCAGAAGTTCGCGCCAAAGCCGCCGCCGCATCGGTTGGCGCCGCAGAACGCCTGATCGCCGAACAGCATAATGCTGCATCGGATAAAGCGCTGGTCGACGAGGCGATTGCTTCGCTGAACTAAGCAAAAAAACGAAATAGAATTTTCAAAGGGCTGGCATATTGATGCTGGCCCTTTTACGTTGTGCCCATGTCCAAGGCAGACCGTCCTGACCAGCCCAATAGCGCAGATCGCTTCAATGAAGAAAAGCAAACCTATGCCGTGCGCGGCGCGGATAAGCCCGATCTGGAGGCTGGCATCGCCGCGATCCGCAACGTTTGGAACACGCTGCCTGCAAATCCCGGTGTCTACCGGATGCAGGATGCGCGCGGGGATGTGCTGTATGTCGGAAAGGCGCGGGCGTTAAAAAGCCGCGTTAGCAATTATACGCAAGTTGAACCGCTGCCACAGCGGCTGAAGCGTATGGTGGCGCTGACCCGCAGCATGACGATAGTCACGACGAATAGCGAGGCAGAGGCGTTGTTGCTGGAGGCGCAGCTGATCAAGCGGTATCGTCCGGCCTATAATGTGCTGCTGCGCGATGATAAGAGCTTTCCCTTTATCCTGTTGCGCGCCGACCATGATTATCCGTGCATCCACAAACATCGCGGCGCGCGCAAGGCAAAGGGTGACTATTTCGGGCCATTTGCCAGCGCTGGTTCAGTCAATCAGACTTTGAATGCGCTCGAAAAACTGTTTCTGCTGCGGTCATGTTCCGATAGCTATTTTAAGCAACGTGATCGGCCTTGTCTGCTCTACCAAATCAAACGCTGCTCTGCGCCCTGTGTGGACCGGATTAGCAAGCCGGATTATGCCGAGCTGGTAGCCGATGCAAAGGCGTTCCTGTCTGGTAAATCGACCGATGTGCAATCGAAGCTCGCGACGGAAATGGAAGCGGCGTCGGATGAAATGGATTTTGAGCGTGCGGCGATGCTGCGCGACCGGTTAAAGGCGCTCACCTTCATTCAGGGATCACAGGCGATCAATGCGCAAGGCCTTGGTGATGCGGATATATATGCGATGGCGCGCAAGGAAGGGCATGCCTGTGTGCAGGCCTTCTTCATTCGTGGCGGGCAAAATTGGGGGCATCGTTCCTTCTTCCCGACACATATTTCGGGGCTGGAAGATGCAGAGATACTCGCCAGTATGCTCGGGCAATTCTATGAAGAAGTGCCGCCAGCCAAGCTGATCCTGCTCGACCGAGATTTGCCGGAAACAGCTTTGATGGCCGAAGCGCTGGGCGAGCGGGCAGGGCGCAAAGTGGAGATCAGCATTCCGCAGCGCGGCGACCGTGTCCGTTTGTTGCAGCAAGCGGCGCGCAATGCCACAGAAGCGCTGGACCGGCGGATTGCGGAATCGACCACGCAAAACAAGCTGCTCGCTGAAATGGCGGAGCTGTTCGAACTTTCCGAACCGCCGCAGCGGATCGAGATTTATGATAACAGCCATATTCAGGGCAGTAACGCGATTGGCGGCATGGTGGTTGCGGGGCCGGAAGGGTTTATTAAAAACCAGTATCGCAAGTTCAACATAAAGCGCGGCGAGACCGTTCCGGGCGATGATTTCGGGATGATGCGCGAAGTGTTCCAACGGCGCTTTGCAAGGGCGTTGGAGGAAGACCCGGACCGCGAACGTGATTGGCCTGATCTGGTGCTGATAGATGGCGGCAAAGGACAGATGAGCGTCGTCAAAGAAGCGCTTGAGGAGATTGGCGTTGAGGATGTGCCATTAATAGCGGTGTCCAAGGGGCCGGACCGCAACGCTGGACGCGAGACATTCCACTTTCCCGATGGACGCGCGTTTGATCTGCCCGTGAATGCGCCGGTGCTCTACTATCTTCAACGCCTGCGCGATGAAGCGCACCGGTTTGCGATTGGTGGCCATAGAGCGAAACGGTCTAAGGCAATCACGAGCAGTCCGCTGGACGAGATAGGCGGCATCGGGCCGGCGCGTAAGAAAGCGCTGCTTCTGCATTTTGGCACAGCGAAGGCCGTGCGGTCCGCCAGCCTCGAAGATTTACAGCAAGCGCCCGGTGTTTCTGCATCAGTCGCGCAGAAAGTGCATGACTATTACCATGCGTAAAAATTAGGCGCTGGTTTTCGCTCGGTTGATTATTGGACGGATCTCATCAAGCAACGAAAGGCGCTGCTTCTTCAAATCTTCGACGCGCAGATCGGATGCGGCCTCAACTTCGGATTCAATGCGATGGATTTCCCGGTTTGTAGAATGGTAACGCTCTGCCAAGATGACAAAATGACTATCCGACAATTTCAGATTGTGAAGAAGATCAGCATCATCGGGAAATTCGTTATGTAATTCGTGCGGTGTATGGCTCATATTAGATTCCTTCTTGATTTGACTCATGATATAGGGGAATTGGAGTGCGAGAACTTTGCGTTAGATCAAAGTTTAGCAACGGTTTGCACGATTTCGACGATGAGCTTCCACCATATCTCTGGTCTCGCTTGGCAAGAGATGTTCATATAGCATTCAGTTTACTATCCATAGACGAACCGTTCTATTCTATCGATGAAATGAATTGGGAGGAAAAGCATGACCAAGGAACGCTCACCGGGATTTAAACTATTTCTGGCGGCGATAATCGCCATGCTGCTCGCCATTCCATTGATGATGGTCTGGGCATTGGTTTATGACCGGCAAGGTCAATCGACCACTGCGCAAAATAGTATTGCTTCGGGTTGGGGCGGTCCGCAGACGATTGTCGGGCCGGTTTTGGTCATTCCTTACACCGAGGATAATGTCGAAACGGTGACCGAGAATGGCAAGGAGAAAACCCGGACTGTTCGCGTGAAGCGCGAGCTTTTCCTTTCACCAGAAACCAATGCCATCAATACAACGATTAATCCTGAACGTAAGAAAAAGAGCATCTATGAAAGCGTATTATTCGTTGCGCAAAATAACGGAAACGCGCGTTTCGCTCTTCCTGCAGACTTTGAACGCTATGGCATCCCGGTAGCTTCACTCGAGCTTTCGGGTGCAGAACTACGTTTTGGCGTTTCTGATGCGCGCGGATTGCAGGCGGACAGCAAAGTTACCGTCAATGGACAATCCAGAGAGTTACAGCCGGGTAAGGGCTTAGCCGCATCTGAAAATTCTGGCTTCTTCACCTTCATCGATTGGGACGCGCAAGGTGCTCTCGATGTCAAATATAGCTACTCTATCCGTGGTAACAAAGCGCTGACGATGGTGCCGCGCGGCGGAGAAACCAAATGGAACGTTAAATCCCCGTGGCCAAGCCCAAGCTTTGGCGGTGATTTCCTTCCCGACAAACCAAAAATTTCAAGCAAAGGTTTTGAATCCAGCCATGCGATAACCAATCTGGCATTGGGACAGGCACTAGTCCTGAAGGAAGATCCGGTATCCCCGCCAGATTATTCCAATCGGGACTATTCACTTTCCAGCGGATTGAAGGGTACCGGCAAGCCTGGGGTAAGTCAGGCCGCAGCCATCAGCCTTGTCGAGCCTGTCAATCTTTACAGTCAGGTCGACCGCGCCGTAAAATATGGTTTCCTGTTTATCGGCTTCACCTTCCTCGCTTTCTTCATGTTTGATGTGGTTGCGGGCGCGAAGGTTGCGGCGGCAGAATATCTGCTGACAGGCGTGGGCCTTGTGCTCTTCTTCGTGCTGCTGCTGGCCTTTGCGGAAGTCGTTGGCTTTATGTGGGCCTATCTGATCGCGGGTGGTGCTATTACCAGCCTGCTGACCGCTTATTCGGCCGCTGTGCTGAAAAGCTGGCTACGGGCGCGGGTGATTGGCGGCTTGCTTATCGGGCTATATGCCACGCTTTATACGCTGCTAAATCTGGAAGCCTATTCGCTTCTTATCGGTTCGCTGCTGCTCTTTGTCGCACTCGCAGTGGTCATGTGGGCAACGCGGAAGATCGACTGGACTGCCGCGCGCCGTGGTGATGAGGATGACGAAGCAATAGTGGCCGAAGAACGGCCTAGCGCCACCGTAACATCGAGCGACTAAGCTGCGAAGGAGATCGAACGCCCATGAGCCTCATGTCGCGTTCGATCTCTTCTCTCAGCTTACCGGTGATGCGTTCGACGCCCGCTTCGCCAGCAGCTGCCAAGGCATAGAGGTAAAGCCGCCCACCCGAAGCCGCAGTTGCGCCAGCAGCTAGTGCTTTCAATACATGGCTGCCGCGCCGTACGCCGCCGTCGCAAATAATATCGATCTTGCCGCCAACCGCATCGGCTATTTCGGCGATCTGATCAAACGGGCTGCGTGAGCCATCGAGCTGACGGCCTCCGTGATTTGAAACCATGATCGCCGTCGCGCCAATATCAACTGCGCGTTTAGCATCTTCGACCGACATGATGCCTTTCAGGCAAAATTCTCCGCCCCAATCGGACCGGATTTGCTCGGCCATTTTCCAATCCATGGAACGGTCCAGCATAGTGTTGAAATAATCCGCCACCGAAACCGCGACATTGGTACCTTCGCCGACATGCGTGTCGAGGTTGGGTAGCGCAAATTTATCGCGGAATAGATAGTTTAACGTCCATCCGGGATGCATTGCGTAGCTGAGCGTAGAGGCAGGCGTGAAGCGCGGCGGGGAGGTGAAACCGGTGCGCAGGCAGCGTTCACGGTTTCCTGCAACGATTGTATCCACCGTGAGCGCAATCGCGTCGAATTTTGCGGCCTTGCAGCGTTCGACCATTGAGCGATTTAGCCCCTTATCCTTGTGGATATAAAGCTGGAATAATTTGGGTGAGGAGATGGCTTCGCCAATTTCTTCAATACTCACCGTGGCGAGGCTGGAAATCCCGAACCATGTGTTCAGCCGCTGTGCAACATTGGCGACCGCGCGTTCACCTTGCCAGTGAAACAAGCGCTGCAACGCGGTGGGTGACAACATCAAGGGCATATCGATTTTCTTGCCCATCACCGTGACCGACATGTCGATACCTTCGACGCCAGCCAGCACATTGGGCACAAGGTCGCAATCGTCAAATGCACCGCTATTGCGGGCCTTCGTCAACTCATCGTCCGCTGCCCCGTCAATATAGTGAAAGATCGGCGAGGGCAGGCGCGCCTTTGCTAGCTGCCGAAAATCCTCGACATTATGGCAATCGGAAAGCCGCATGGGTTTTTTAGAATATGCCCTTGAAGAAATCACACTGCCGCACGTCACCGGTTTGCAGACCGCGTTTCAGTGCCGCCATACGCTGTTCCGACGTGCCATGCGTGAACATGCTTTCAACGGGGCGCTGTCCCGATTTGCGCATTATTGTGTCATCGCCGATCGCGTTGGCCGCGCGCATACCTTCTTCAATATCGCCTAATTCCAGTCGGCCTTGGTTTTTGTTAGCCCAAACGCCCGCATAGCAGTCGGCTTGTAATTCCATACGTACCTGCAGCTGGTTTCCATCGGCTTTGCTCACGCGGCCTTGGCGCTGACGGACTTTCGCCGCAGTGCCGGTTAGCGTTTGGATATGATGGCCGATTTCATGCGCGATCACATAGGCATAGGCAAAATCACCGCCAGCTTTCATTTGCTGGCTCATTTGCTGAAAGAAGCTGGTGTCGAGATAAACGCCTTGATCGGTCGGGCAATAAAATGGCCCCATTGCCGATTGCGCCGCGCCGCAGCCTGACTGCCCGCCGCCTTGATAGAATTCCAGTTTTGCAGGACGATATTGCGCGCCGCCCGCGCGGAAAATTTCGCTCCATGTATCTTCGGTCGATTTGAGCACGCGGCACGCGAATAGCTCCGCTTCGGTATCGCAGGCCACATTGCCGCCCGCGCCGCTTTGCGCGCTTTCACCGGACGTCATGCCAGAACCGCCAAAGTTCAAACCGCCGCTGGAATAAAGGAAAAACGCGCCAATCGCGACAATGATAGCAATCGTGCCGCAGCCCATTTTGCGCCCAAGGAGCATCGGGAGAATTCCAAGCAACAGCGAGGCAATTCCGCCGCCGCCGCCGCCGCCCATGCTAAAACCGCCGCGACCTCGGCCCTGGTCATTCACATTCTTGCTCGGATCAAGATCATCGAGGCGCATTTTATTCTCCTGTTATGCAATGCAGCATTGCGGTTTTCGCCAAAAAGCGCAACTGTGATTGGAGCAATCAACGTAAAATGCGAGAAATTACAAATGTTCCTTAAAGGCAAAACGGCTCTGGTGACGGGCTCGACGAGCGGCATTGGCCTTGGCTATGCGCGGGCCTTGGCAGCAGAAGGCGCTGCGGTGATGATTAATGGCTTTGGCGATCAAGCTGAGATTGACGGTTATGTGGCCGAACTTGCGAAGACAAGCGGTGCAGGAGCGAAATACTCGCCCGCCGATATGACCAAGCCCGATGAAATCCGAGCGATGGTGGCGGATTGCGGAAAAGAGATCGGCGCACCCGATATCGTCATTTGCAATGCTGGTATTCAGCATGTCGCGCCGGTAGATGATTTTCCCGAAGAGAAATGGGATGCGTTGATCGCGGTGATTCTGTCATCGACCTTTCATACCGTGTCGGCCGCGCTACCCGCTATGAAAGAAAGCGGCTGGGGCCGGATTATCAATACC
>CAKZNA010000218.1 GCA_937129355.1 uncultured Sphingomonadales bacterium
GGCGATGCCGATGCGGAGCAGGGGATCGTCCATGTCGTCGGTCCGGAACAGGGCTTCTCGCTTCCCGGCACCACCATCGTTTGTGGGGATTCGCATACGGCCTGCCATGGCGGGCTGGGCGCGCTGGCATTCGGCATTGGCACCAGCGAAGTCGAGCATGTTCTTGCGACGCAAACGCTCCAGTTGAAGCAATCCAAATCAATGGAAATTTGCGTTGAAGGTGACTTGCCGGATGGCCTGTCTCCCAAAGACCTTATCCTGCATATTATCGGCGTGATTGGCGCAGCGGGCGGAACCGGCCATGTCATTGAATATCGCGGCCGGGTGTTTGAGGAGATGAGCGTCGAGGGGCGTTTGACGATATCCAACATGTCCATAGGGGCTGGCGCGCGCGCCGGATTGATCGCGCCGGACGCGAAGACATTTGAATATCTCAAAGGCCGCCCGATGGCACCGATAGGCACCGATTGGGATGCAGCGACCGCCTATTGGAAAACACTCCATAGCGATGAAGGTGCAAAATTTGACAAAAGCGTGACCATCGATGCCGCCGATATTGCGCCAACGGTAACATGGGGCACGTCGCCCGAAGATGTGGTCGCGGTCACCGGCGAAGTTCCTGCGCCTGAGAGCTTTGCCGATCCGTCCAAGCGAGAAGCCGCGCAGAAATCGCTCGACTATATGGGGTTAACCCCCGGCCAACGGCTCGACAGTGTGGAAGTGCAAAATATCTTCATCGGCAGCTGCACAAACAGCCGCATCGAAGATTTACGCGCCGCGGCGTCGGTCATCAACGGCCACAAGAAAGCCGCCAATGTCAAATGGGCCATCGTTGTTCCGGGGTCGGGCCTTGTGAAGCGGCAGGCGGAAGCAGAAGGTCTCGATAAAATCTTTACGGGCGCAGGTCTCGAATGGCGCGAACCGGGATGTTCGGCATGTCTGGGCATGAATCCCGATAAAGTCCCCGCTGGCGAACGCTGCGCTTCCACCAGCAACCGCAATTTCGTGGGTCGCCAAGGCCCCGGCGCAAGAACGCATCTAGTCAGCCCCGCCATGGCAGCAGCAGCAGCGGTGACAGGGCGGCTTTGTGATGTTAGAGAAATCCTCTCCTGAAGGAATATGCAATGACGAAAAAGAAGAAACCTAAATCGCCTGATCTGGAAGAAGGCTGGTCAACCAGCGCGAAAGTGGGCGCAGCGGTTGGCTCGGCGGCACTGATGGGCGCGCTTCTCTATGCGGGCAAACGGCATTTGAGCAACAAGAAGGGGAAGCTGGAGCCAGCTTCGCCAGAATCCGAAGATAAGCCTGTTACCCCGACCCGCGCCAAGAAAAAGCAGCCAAAACCGGAATCGGATTGAGACCAGAGTGAAATCTGTCACCCAAATCTCCGGTAAGGCAATTCCCTTTGGCGCGAAGAATATCGACACCGATATTATCATTCCCGCCAAGTGGCTAAAAACCATAAGCCGTTCGGGCCTTGGCAAAGGCGCGTTTGAAACCATCCGCGCGGATGAGGATAATGTGTTTGACGATCCGCGCTATAAAGGTGCGCCGATATTGATCGCTGGCGATAATTTTGGATGCGGGTCGAGCCGTGAGCATGCCGCATGGGCGATGGCCGACCTGGGCATCGCGGCGGTCATAGCGCCAAGCTATTCAGACATATTTTCGGGCAATGCGTTCAAGAACGGATTGCTCGCTATCGAATTACCGCAAGAAGCAATCGACCGCCTGATGGAAGTCGCGGCGGACGCTAGCGAAGACGATGAACCTATTTCCATCGATCTGGAAAGCCAGACGGTGACGACAGTCTTTCAGGATCGTTTCCATTTCGAGATGGACGCCTTCCGCAAAAATTGCCTTTTGGAAGGCCAGGATGAAATTGGCCTCACATTGGCATCGGGCGATGCCATTGCGGTACATGAAGAAAAATTAGCAGCCAGCCAACCTTGGCTGGTTCCTGCAAGCCTTTAGGAGAGAAAAGAATGCGCGCGTTATTATCGACCGAAACCGGTGGCCCCGAAACATTGAAGATTGGCGAGCTGCCCGAACCGGTAGCGGCTGCCGGACAGATTGTCGTCGATATCAAAGCATGCTCGATCAATTATCCCGACGTGCTGATCATCGTGGATATGTATCAGTTTAAACCAGAGCGCCCCTTTGCGCCGGGCGGGGAAGTATCCGGCATCGTGTCGGCGGTTGGCGAAGGCGTGTCCGGATTTGCGGTTGGCGACAAGGTTATGGGCCTATGCGGCAATGGCGGACTTGGAGAAAAAGTCGCCCTCACCTCGATGAGCGCGTTCAAAATGCCCGAAGGCATGAGTTTCGAAGATGGCGCGTCGCTGCTTTTGACATATGGCACGTCTATTCATGCATATCAGGACCGTGCACAAATGAAGGGCGGGGAGAATGTCCTTGTTCTTGGCGGCGCGGGCGGCATTGGGATCAGCGCGATTGAACTTGCAAAGGCACAAGGCTGCCGCGTGGTGGCTGGCGTATCGAGCGAAGAGAAGGCAGCAATTGCCAAGGAAGCTGGCGCAGATGAATGCATTGTCTATCCCTATCAACCGCTGGAAAAGGACGCCTCGAAAGCGCTGGCAGGCGAGTTTAAGAAAGCAGCAGGCGGCGAAGGTTTCGACATTGTCTATGACACGGTCGGCGGCGATTATTCAGAGCCAGCCTTGCGGTCGATAGCATGGGAAGGCAAATTTCTCGTCGTCGGTTTTCCAGCAGGTATCGCAAAGTTGCCGCTCAATCTGACATTGCTTAAAAGCTGCGATGTCTGCGGTGTATTCTGGGGCGCATTTGCGGCACGCGATCCAAAGGCAAATCACGCCAATATCGCTAAACTGTTTGAGCTTTACGCAGAAGGCAAAATCAAGCCGCGTATTTCGGCAACATTCCCACTCGAAAAGGGTGGTGATGCGATTGCATTGCTGGGTGATCGCAAAGCAACGGGCAAAGTTGTTGTCACAATGTAATTTCGCCGGGTAAGCTTACTGGGCGAAATTATCACTGTCTTGTTTTAACAACAAAGCGTAACTAGGTAGCAACCAACATTCGGTGCAGCAGATCGCCTGCCAATTTGAGGAATATTTGATGGCCAATTTTGATGATCGCGAAAATGCGTTTGAAAATAAGCATGCCCATGACGAAGAAATGGAGTTCAAGGTAACCGCGCGGCGCAACAAGCTGCTCGGCCATTGGGCAGCGGAAAAAATGGGCCTGACTGCAGAAGAAACCGAAGCCTATGGCAAGGCGGTCGTGCAGGCTGATTTTGAAGAAGCTGGTGATGATGATGTTTTGCGCAAGGTGCTGGGCGATTTGACCACTGCGGAGGTTGAATCGGATGAAGCCATGGTACGCGCGGCAATGGAAGAATTGATGGTGGAAGCCCGCCGTCAGTTTATTGAAGAGGCCTGATCCTGTATGCCAATGGCAGCAGAAGATATTGTAAGCCTGATCAAACAAGGCTTGCCCGGCGCAGAGGTTGAAATGACCGATCTGGCCGGAGACAATGACCATTGGGCCGCGAAGGTCATTTGGGAAGGCTTTGCCGAATTGAACCGGGTGGCACGTACGCGGGCTGTTTATGAGGCACTTGGTGACCGGATGGGCGGAGAGTTACACGCATTGCAGCTAACCTGCTCGGTACCAGAATAGAAAAACTGGGCCGGAATAGAAATAATTGGAGTTCGAAAAATGAGCGCGAATGAGAAAATCGAAGCGATTGTAAAAAGCAATGACGTGACGCTGTTTATGAAGGGCACGCCGCTTTTCCCGCAATGCGGGTTTTCATCGCGCGCGATTGCGATCCTCGATCATCTGGGCCTAAAATATGAGACTGTCGATGTGTTGCAGGACCCCGAGATCCGTCAGGGCATCAAGGAATATTCCGATTGGCCAACCATCCCGCAGCTATACGTCAAAGGCGAATTTCTAGGCGGCAGCGACATTATGATGGAAATGTATGAAGCAGGCGAGCTTCAGACCATGGTCACAGAAAAAGACCTCGCAAAAGCCGAAGGTTGACCAGCAACACCAAATCGCAGGCCCGCACATTGGGCCAGCTAAATTCGCCCTATGCGGCGGATCTATATGGCGAGATTTGGCTTTCCGAAGACGCGCCATCTGCATCAACGCGCAAACGACTAACCGCCTATCTGCCCGGGCTGATTATCGTCGGCGTGGCAAGTGCAGCCGCGGCTTGGATATCACAGGCATATGCTATGCCCGTTATATTAGCGGGCCTGTTAATTGGCCTCGCGCTGAGTTTCATATCATCGGATGAGCGGACCCATGCGGGGCTTGATCTATGCGGGACGAGCTTCCTTCGCTGGGGCATTGTCCTGCTTGGTACGCAGGTAACCGCCATGCAAATCGGTAGCCTTGGCGTCGCTGGATTTGCTGGATTGGCAGCGATTATGGCGCTGGTTATCGGTGCTGGATTGCTGGGTGCAAAGCTCGCCGGGCGAAGCAACTATATCGGTTGGCTCGCGGGCGGCGCGACCGCGATATGTGGGGCTTCGGCGGCGATGGCAATATATGCTCTGATCGGTAAAGATCGGCTGGAACAATCGCAATTCACGCTGACACTGGTGGGCGTCACATTATGCAGCGCCGTTGCCATGTCTTTCTATCCGGTGATCGCAGTACAGCTGGCATTCACCGACAAGCAAGCAGGCTTCCTGATGGGGGCCGCCATCCATGATGTCGCGCAATCACTCGGCGCAGGGTTTAGTTTTTCCCAAGGCGCTGGCGAATATACCACCATCGTAAAACTTACGCGGGTTGCTTTGCTTGCACCGATTGTCGCGCTGATTGCTTTTGCGATTGGTGGCAGCGCCGCAGCCAATAATAACGGCATCTTATCCAAGATACGCCTGCCTTGGTTTATTCTGGCTTTCTTCGCGCTGTTGGCGCTCAACTCATTCGTAACGCTACCAGCTGCCGTTCAGGAATATGGCCTGATCATTTCCAAAACATTGCTGCTTTTCGCCGTCACCGCCATGGCGATGCGGTCGCGGCTGGAAACGCTACTTGGCCAAGGCTGGCGGGCGCTTGCGCCGGTTATTCTGGCATCGATCACGGCATTTGTCGCGGCACTCGGGTTTGCGTGGGGCTTTTTATAGGGGGCCGTCGTCCCACTAGTCTTGATTTTTGGCGTGAAAGAGCGCATTTATCCAAATAAGAACAATTTAATCCTATTTGATTCGCCGGAGCGACTTTCATGCGCCTGTCCAATATGGCCGATTATGCCGTTGTCACCATGAGCGCCGCCGCGCGCCATTGCGGCGGTGCGCGTGTTTCGGCGACGGAATTGGCCGACGAAACCGGCATCGCCCTGCCCACCACGCAAAAGCTGGTGAGCATACTGGGCAAGGCCGGCCTGCTCCGCTCAACGCGCGGCACGGGCGGCGGCATTCAACTGGCGCGGCCGGCCGCAGCAATCACGCTCGCCGACATTATCGAAGCCATCGAAGGGCCCATCGCGATGACCAGCTGCGTTGAAAGCGGTCGCCATGATTGCGCGATGGAAGGCACATGCAGCGTTCAGCCGCATTGGAATATCGTCAATAATGCCGTGCGCGGCGCGCTGAATGATGTTGCCCTGACCGATCTGACGCAAGATAATAAAAACAGGATTCCGGCATGACCGACACACAAGACGCCCCCATCAAAGATCAGGCGGCACATGATGCGGCGGCGAAGGCGGCTGAATATGAACATGGCTGGTCATCGGATATCGAGCAGGAATTTGCCGAAAAAGGCCTGAACGAAGATACAGTACGCTTTATTTCCGCCAAGAAGAACGAGCCGGAATGGATGCTCGATTGGCGGCTGAAAGCATTCCGCATGTGGCAAACGATGGAAACGCCCGATTGGGCCAAGCTGAACATCCCGCCGATAGACTATCAAGACGCCTATTATTACGCAGAGCCGAAAGCCAAGCCCAAGCTGAATTCGCTCGATGAGGTCGATCCGGAAATCCTGCGGGTGTACGAGAAACTCGGCATTCCGATTGCGGAACAAGAAGTGCTCGCAGGGGTCGAAGGCGCCCGCAAGGTTGCCGTCGATGCGGTGTTTGATAGCGTTTCGGTGGCAACGACTTTCCGCGAGGAACTTGAAAAAGCAGGCGTGATCTTCCGTTCGATTAGCGAGGCAGTGAAGGAATATCCCGAACTGGTCCGCAAATATCTCGGCAAGGTTGTGCCGATGAAGGATAATTATTTCGCAACGCTCAATTGCGCGGTGTTTTCCGATGGCACCTTCGTCTACATTCCCGAAGGCGTCCGCTGCCCAATGGAGCTGTCGACTTACTTTCGCATCAATGCGGAAAATACCGGGCAGTTTGAAAGAACCCTGATAGTCGCGGATAAGGGCAGCTATGTCAGCTATCTCGAAGGCTGCACCGCGCCAATGCGCGATGAAAACCAGCTTCATGCCGCGGTGGTTGAATTGGTCGCGATGGATGATGCGGAGATCAAATATTCCACCGTGCAAAACTGGTATCCCGGCGATGAGAATGGCAAAGGCGGCATCTATAATTTCGTCACCAAACGCGGATTGTGTCAGGGCAAGAATAGCAAAATCAGCTGGACGCAGGTTGAAACCGGCAGCGCGGTGACATGGAAATATCCAAGCTGCGTCTTGAATGGCGAAAATAGCGTGGGTGAATTTTATGCGGTCGCGGTGACCAATAATCACGAGCAAGCCGATACCGGCACGAAGATGATCCATAGTGGCAAAAGCACACGTTCGACGATCAGGGCA
>CAKZNA010000219.1 GCA_937129355.1 uncultured Sphingomonadales bacterium
GTCCATGGGGTTTCGGAATTTGGGAACGCAACCAAAAGCTGATGGATACCGAAATCAAGAAGGCTGGCGTCGAGAACTGCTACTTCCCTTTGTTCATTCCACTGTCCTATTTTGAAAAAGAGGCAGACCATGTCGAGGGCTTTGCCAAGGAAATGGCGGTTGTTACGCATCACCGGTTGAAAGGCGTCGACGGCAAGCTCGCGCCAGACCCGGAATCAAAACTTGAAGAACCGCTTGTGGTGCGGCCGACTTCAGAGACTCTGATCGGTGCGGCAATGGCGCGCTGGGTGCAAAGCTGGCGCAATCTGCCGCTTAAAGTGAACCAGTGGGCCAACGTGGTGCGCTGGGAAATGAGAACGCGGATGTTTTTGCGAACATCGGAATTTCTTTGGCAAGAAGGGCATACTGCCCATGCTGATGAAGCAAACGCTATGGAAGAGATGCTCCGCGCGCTTGAAATGTACCGAGCGTTCGCTGAAGGCCCGCTGGCAATGCCGGTTATTGCAGGCGAAAAGCCGGAGAATGAACGCTTCCCCGGTGCCGTGACAACTTACTCAATTGAAGCAATGATGCAGGACGGAAAAGCGCTACAGGCGGGGACCTCGCATTATCTGGGGACAAGCTTTGCCGAAGCGGCGGGCATCAAGTTTCAGAGCAAAGAAGGCAGTCAGGATCTTTGCCATACCACCAGCTGGGGCACTTCTACGCGCATGATTGGCGGTGTTATCATGACGCATGGCGATGATGATGGCCTGCGCTGTCCACCCGCAATCGCACCGCATCAAATCGTGATTATTCCTATGCTTAGGGAGAAAGACGCCGATGAAGATCAGGGCGTATTGGACTATGCCAAAGCGCTAAAGGCGCAGCTTGAAGAATTATCCGCACTAGGCGAACCGGTGCGTGTGTTGCTCGATCTGAAAGCGGAGAAGGCCTCCAACAAGCGTTGGGCTTGGATCAAAAAAGGCGCGCCCTTGGTGGTAGAAGTCGGACCGCGCGATGTGGCGGGCGGCAATGTCGCAATGCTCCGCCGCGATGCGCTGTATCAGGAGAATGGAAAGCTTGCGACGAGCTTCCCCGCGAAAGACGAATTCGTGGCGCAGGCAGCGGATATCGTTGAAGAAATCCAAGCTGGTTTGCATGCTGAAGCGAAAGCTCGGCTCGATGGAAATATCCACCGCGACGTTGCAGATTTGAAATCATTCTATGATGATAAGAAGAAATATCCGGGTTGGGTTGAGGTTCAGTGGTGCAAGCCAACAGGCGATGCATTGGAAGCAATCGTCGAAAGCCTGAAAGAGCTTAAGCTCACGATGCGCAACGTTCCGTTGGATGCCGCATCAGCGAATGGAAAATGCTTCTTCACTGGCGAACCCGCGGTCGAACGCATTCTCATTGGGCGGTCATATTGATTTGACCAAAAAGTCAGCCACCAAAAAGCCGAATAGAGGGTCGCCAAAACAGTTTCAGGGCCTGCCAACCAGAAAACAGATACTCGAATTTATCGAGAGCAGCGATAAACCTGCCGGCAAGCGCGAAATTGCGCGCGCATTTGGGGTGAAGGGGCAGGAAAAGATAGCGCTAAAGGCGCTGCTTAAAGATATGACTGATGAAGGCGTAGTCGATCTTGCGCCGGGCCGCGCATTTCATAAAATGGGCGGAGTTCCGAAAGTTACGGTGCTCAAGATAGTCGAGATTGACGGCAATGAAGCCATCGCCGTTCCGGAACGCTGGGAAGCCGAGGGCATTCCGATGCCGAAGCTGCGCGTAGTTGAAAAGGGACGGCGCGGTGCGTTGGGCGTTGGCGACCGTATTCTGGCGCGTACCGAGGAAGCGGGCAGGGGATGGCTCGCACATCCCATGAAGAAGCTTAGCCGTATGGGCGAGCAAGTGATGGGCGTTGTTGAAAAAGGCGGTAATGGGCGCTTTTACCTCAAGTCCATCGACAAAAAGTCGCGTTTTGACACGCAAATTGGCGAAGTCGGAGAAGCAAAAGCCGGTGATCTCGTTTTGGCTACGGTGAAAGGCAGTGGTGCGCGCAGCTCGGCCAAAGTAGATGAAATATTGGGCGATCCGTTTGTGCCCAAAGCAGTTAGCATGATTGCGATTCATAAATTCGGCATTCCAAATGAGATGCCAGAGGCGGCCGAGGCAGAGGCGGCGCAAGTTTCAAGCCTTCCGATCACGGCAGAAAAACGCGAAGACCTTCGCCATTTGCCAATTGTCGCGATAGATCCCAGAGACGCGCGTGATTTTGACGATGCACTTTGGGCGGCGCCGGATGATGATCCCCAAAATAGAGGCGGTTTCAAAGCCATAGTCGCGATTGCCGATGTCAGCTACTATGTTCGGCCAGGTAGTGCGTTAGATAAAGAAGCGCTAAAGCGCGGGAATAGTGTCTATTTTCCTGACCGCGTTGTGCCCATGCTGCCCCACAGCCTATCATCGGACAAATGCTCGCTGAAGCAAGACGAAGATCGTGCTGTGATGGCTTGCCACCTGACGATCAGCGCATCTGGACAGGTGATGTCATGGCGTTTCGCGCGGGCTGTGGCGCGGATTTCTGCCAATGTTCCGTATGAAGATGCGCAAGCGGCGATGGATGGCGAGTTAAAGCATGAAATGACGGAGCCTGCTCTAAAGCCATTATGGGCCTGCTGGAAGGCTTTGGCGAAGGCACGGGCCAAACGGGAGCCGCTAGCGCTTATCCTGCCAGAGAGGCGCATTACACTGGACGAGAAGGGGCGTGTTACTGGCGTCGCCGCACGCAAACCGCTGGATGCCCACCGGTTGGTCGAAGATTTCATGATCGCGGCCAATGTCGCGGCGGCCGAAGCCTTGGAGGCGAAAAAGGCGCCGTGCATCTACCGCGCGCATGAAAATCCGAGCCGTGAAAAGCTGATCGCGCTAAAGGATTATCTCAAGACATTCAAAATCGAATTCGCGATGGGGCAGGTTGTTAAACCGTCTACTTTCAACAATATATTGAGGAAACTGGAAGCGCGTGATGATGCAGACGAGATACGTCCGCAGATCATGGAGTCCGTTTTGCGTAGCCAGACTCAAGCATATTATACACCAACGCATATTGGCCATTTCGGGCTGGCTTTGGGCAGCTATGGCCATTTCACATCGCCCATCCGGCGATATGCTGATTTGCTTATCCATCGGTCTTTGGTCGGGGCGCATGGGTTGGAAATGCCGAAGCCGAAACTCAAAGGAGTTAAGGACTTAACCGCGCTTTCAAGCCAGGAATCAGCGAAACTTGATCAAACTGCCGAAGCCATAAGCCGAACCGAAAGGCGGGCAATGGAGGCCGAGCGTGAAACGGTGGATCGCTATGTCGCGGCTTATCTATCCAAACAGGTTGGACAGATCGTTGAAACGCGCATCACTGGCGTTCAAAAATTCGGATTTTTTGCGACTGTTGAAGCTATTGGTGGTGATGGTTTAGTGCCAGTCTCAACTTTAGGGCGCGATTATTATAGTTATGATGAGCCGTCGCAAAGCCTGATCAGCGAAGATGGGAAGACAGTCTATCGTCCCGGCATGCGGTTGGAGCTGCGCTTGGCGGAGGCAAATCCGGTATCGGGAAGTCTGCGTTTTGAGCTTCCGGATGTTCACAAAAACGCCCCGAAGTTCACACCCGGCGGCAAGCGGCAGGGTAAATATCGTGCGGGCCATCGCGGAAGGCCTTCAAATATAAAGCATAAAGGCAGAAAGAGGCGCTAAATCTTGGCGCTAACTTAGCTCGTCAATCGTTGCATTATCCAAAGCGCCCGGAATTATAATCACTGGCCGCGACAATGTGCCGCAATCATTCCCGGTAAAATGCGAAACCAATGGGCCGGGTGCTCCTTGCGCCGCTGCTGCCAGAACGAGCAGGTTAGTATCCGGATTTTGCTCCATCACTTCCTTCACAACCGTAATAGCATCGCCGTCTTTTACCGTTATTTCGGGGCGCGTGCCCATTTCGGACATGATTTCACCAGCAGCTTGTTGAACAACCTCAACCGCCTTGGCTTCTGCATCGGCCGCCATCGTCGCCTGAATGCCGCCGAAGGCCGTAAATTCGGCCTGTTCAACCAGAGACAAGATGTGAACCCGGCCATTGGTTTTGATGGCACGCCGCGCCGCAAAGCGCAGTGCCTTGTGCGATTCTTCACTTTCGTCAACGACCACAAGGTAGGTACGCATATGCCCCTCCTGCAACTTTCCTTGTATTTCCAGACAAAAGCCTGCGCGAAAAGATTGTGATATGCAAGTTTTACCGCCTTGACGCTGGGGAAGGCGGGGTTCTAATGCGGCAAGACGATATTTCAGGACAATGAAAGCCTATCCATGCCCATCGAACTCACAATGCCTGCACTCTCCCCGACTATGGAAGAAGGAACATTGGCCAAATGGCTGGTAAAAGAAGGTGATAGCGTTTCTTCGGGCGATTTATTGGCGGAGATTGAAACCGACAAAGCGACGATGGAGTTCGAGGCGATTGATGAAGGCGTGATTTCTCAGATCGTCGTGGCCGAGGGTACAGATAATGTGGCCGTTGGAGCGGTTATCGCAGTTATTGCCGGTGAAGACGGTGACGCAAGCGCTGCGCCCGCACCTGCTTCGAAAGCCGCGAAACCAAAAAAAGCCGCGCCGCCGGCAGAAACTGCTGCAGCCCCAACCGCTTCGCTGTCGCCCAGCATGGTGAAATCGAAACCGCCCGCATCAACAGGTGACCGTGTCATAGCGTCACCTCTCGCCAAGCGGATTGCAGAGCAAAACGGCGTCGATTTGGCACATGTGACGGGAACCGGGCCGAATGGCCGGATTGTGAAGGCTGACGTCGCGGGAGCACCGCCAATAACTGCTGCGGCTTCGGCACCGATAGCAAATGTTGATCCAGGTGATATTGCCCCCAAGGAAATCTTTTTTGTGGTTGACAATTCCGGTTCAATGAGTGGTCAGCCTATGGAAGTGGCGAAGGAAACTGTCAGGCAGTTTGTTTCCGGAATGAATCCGGATGATTCTTTTCAGATAATGAGATTCAGCGAGACCACAAGTGCCATGAGCAGTGAACCGATGGAGAACACAGTTGTAAATGTTCAGAGGGGAATTCAATACATCAACTCCATGTACGGAATGGGTGGAACAATGATGATTGAAGGCGTAAGAGCATGTGTCGGCTATCCTGAAGACCCTGAAAGAATCTATGTCGCAAGCAGAGGTAGTGGTGTGCAGGTAAGTGGCAGCGGATGCCGAACCTGGAGCCCGAAGCGACAGACAATCGGGAATAAATACGTGAATACAGTTGCCATCAATCCAGATGATCCGGATATCGTTTATGCCGGTACGGACGGCGGTGTGTATATTTCCTATGACGCCGGTGAGAATTGGGGAGTGGTCAATGACGGTTT
>CAKZNA010000220.1 GCA_937129355.1 uncultured Sphingomonadales bacterium
GAGATTGCCCTGATGCATGTCGGCGTGGAAATAGCCTTCCGAAATCGCTTGCCTTAAGAAGGTAAGCACCAGTTTGTTGGCCAGCGCATTCAGGTCATGTCCGGCCGCTTTCAATTCGTCGGTCTTTGAAATTTTGATACCATCGACCCAGTCGAGCGTCATGACCCGGCCCGAGGTCCGATCCCAGTCGATTGCGGGGATGTCATATCCTTCAATCGCAACCATAGCTTCGCCAAGTTCCGATGCGCTCGCCGCTTCGCGCCGCAGATCAAGTTCGCGCAATGTCCAGCGTTTCAGGTTCGCGATTACCAGCCGTGGCCGCAGCCGTGCAGCCTCCCCGCCAAGCGCCTCCAGATGCGCCGCGGCCCATTCATAGGTTTCAATATCGCGCGCAAATTGTTCGCGGATGCCGGGGCGAAGGACTTTAACCGCCACATCTTTGCCATCCGATGTGCGCGCCTGATGTACTTGCGCGATGGAGGCTGCACCGACCGGTTCGGGATCGATATGCTGGAACAGCTCGCCTGCTGGCGCGTTCAGGCTGGTATCGATTTCTTCATAGATTTTCTTGAAATCCGCTGGCGGAAGCTGGTCCTGCAAAGAGAGTAAATTTCGCGCCGGTTCCGCGCCGATAATGTCGGGCCGCGTCGCCAGCGTCTGGCCGAGCTTGATGGCGGCGGGGCCGATTGCCTTAAACGCTCCGGCATAGTCGGGTTCTTTTGGCTGAACCGTTCCAAGCCTTGCAATGCGGCAAAGGCGCTTCACCTGCGGCGGCGTATTCCGGTCGCCCTCGATAGCCCGCAATGCACCATGCTTGGCAAGAATGCGGCCCCATTTCAGCAGGCGGGAAATATGCGTGATTGGCCTTGTCATTTCGGGTGGCGCCTAAACTTTCCAGCCTGAATGGATGGCGACAAGCCCGCCCATGATCGGTTCGACCTTGGTCTGGGCAAAACCTGCATCCTTAATCATGCCTTCGAATGTAGACATATCGGGAAAGCGCCGAATCGATTCGGCCAGATAGCGATAACTTTCCTCATCATTCACCAGCATCTTGCCAAGCTTTGGCAGCACGTTCAGCGAATAGAGATCGTTTAGCTTTGCAATGCCGGGCCATTCGATGGTCGAAAATTCCATGCAGTAAAAACGCCCGCCATAGCGCAACACGCGGTGTGCTTCTTTTAGAGCAGCGGGAATATCGGTGACGTTGCGGATGCCGAAAACAATCGTATAAGCATCGAAATGCTGGCCGGGGAAGGAAAGTGTTTCGGCATTCTGTTCGCTCCAGACCAAGCTGTCCAAACCGCGCTTTACCGCCCGGTCCATCCCGACTTCGAGCATTTCGGGATTGATATCCGACACCGTAATATTCGCGCCGGATGGTTCCATGCGAAATGCAATATCGCCGGTACCGCCCGCCATATCGAGAATATCTTCGCCCGATTGAGGTTTTACGCGGCGTACGAATTTATCTTTCCAAACCCGGTGCGTGCCCGCCGTCATTGCATCATTCATCAGGTCATAACTGCTGGCGACATTGGAAAAGACGCCGCCAACGCGCTTTGTCTTTTCTTCGGGGGCTACATCTTCGTAACCGAAGGATACGGTATCATTCATGGCGCCGAGCCCTAGCCGATAGAGCCATGAGGCGTAAAGGATATTAGCCGCGAGCTGCCATGCAAAATTTGCAAGAAGTCGTGGCCATAATAATTGCCCCTGCTCGCGCCAGACCAGCCCCTTGCATTCCAAGAAAAAATATACGACCTTTTGAGCGCAGGAGAGAAAGTGATGAGGATAACATTCATTCTGGCCGCCGCAGCGACATTTGTCGCCGCATCGACGCCAGTGGCCGCGCAACAATCAAATAGCGATGGGCTTGGCGAAGTGGTCGTAACTGCCAATCGGTTAAACGCGCCTTATGCTGCACGAAACAGGCCCGTGGTTGGTTTACGCAGACAGGCAGATTCGGCCGTCATGCAAGTGTCGGTTTCATCAGATTCCCGCAATCCCGATACTCGCAAGCGCGAAATACACGCGGTTATTGCCTCCGCGCTGAAACGCGCACCTGCCGCCGGGATAGAGCTTGTCACCGGAAATTTTGAACTGCGTCCGGTTACGACGGCAAATTACAAGGAATTGCCGTTTGTCGGTGCGGGACGGGTAGATACCAGCCGGGCAATCATTATGATAAAAACTGCCATGTCTGGATCTGCCGTTGCCGCAGAGAAAAAGCTAAAAGCCTTTATAAAAAGCATCCCGAAATCGGGACGCGGCGTGACCGAGCGTCCCGGTAAAATGACGCTGACGATTAAAAACCCCGATCAGTATCGCGACGAAATCGTCACTCTGGTGGCACAAGATGCGCGCCACAATACGGCAATTTTTGGCCCTGACTATGCCGTTCAAGTCACCGGAATAGATGGGCAGATATCCTGGTCGCAGATCAGCCGGACAGAGGTATTCTTGTATATACCCTATCGCTACACCATCGTGCCGAAATGAGTTTAACGGCCAAGCAAGTTTCGGGGGAAGAAACGCTATGAAAAAAATTGGTATATTGGTTCTTGGTGCATTGGCTTTGGCCGCCGCTCCGGTCTTTGCGCAGGATGGCAGCGAGGTCATCGTTGTTACTGCCCAAAAACGCAGCAATAGTAGCATGAGCAATTTCCCCGGCCCCATTGCCCTTTCAGCGCCTCGGCCTCCCGTCGTTGGATTGAAACGACAGGCGGATTCGGCGGTGCGAAATATCGAAATCATGTCCGATTCGCGTGAAGAATCGATGCGGCAACGCGAAGTGAAGGCTATGCTGGTCAGCGCCATAGACCGCGCCAAAAATGAAGGGCTAAATCTCGTCACTGGCCAGTTTGAGCTGACGCAAGTTACGCGGGCAAGCTGGCAGGATCATTTCCCCGCCCTTGCCGGCAAGGAAGATCCGGCGGAAGATGATGACGACGATGATTATGATGACGATGACGGCCCGAAGCCAGCCTATGAAGATGACGGAGGCATTTTGACCATCCGGCTTAAGGTGAAGACAAAACTGGATGGCTCGATAGGGAATGCCCAACAGAAAATTACCGGCTTTCTTAAGCGCGTTCCAGCGGCGGGCCGGTCGGAGATTGAGCAAATCGGCGGGCTCGCGCTCACCATTATCAATCCAGATCAATATCGCGACGAAATATACCGGCGCATTGCCAAGGCGGCGACCCATGCGGTGAGTTTCTACGGTCCGGAATATGGCTTGCAGGTGAGCGGTTTGGATAGCGCCCTTGGTTGGAAACAGGTCAGCAATACCGAAGTGTTTCTATATATACCCTATAGTTTTGTGGTCGAAAAATAGGCGGAAGCCTTCGCTTGTGATACCCATCAACCATGCCTGAATTACCTGAAGTTGAAACGACTGTTGCTGGCCTTCGCCAAGTGTTGGAAGGCGAAACTATTTCGCGTGCAGAGACCCGGCGTGACGGGTTGCGCTGGCCTTTCCCGCCTGACCTGCGCCAGCGGCTCACAGGTGCGCAGGTAACGTCGCTTTCCCGCCGCGCCAAATATGGCCTGATCCACACCGACCGCGATGATACGCTGATATTCCATCTGGGCATGTCGGGACGCTGGCGCGTAGATCCGGAGGGGATCGAGAAACATGATCATTTCGTGCTGGAAACTGCGAGCGGTCGCAGCGCAGCGCTGAATGATCCGCGCCGGTTCGGTTCGCTCGATATCGTCCAGCGCGAAGAGGTGGACCAATATAAAGCGTTTGTCTCGATGGGCCCCGAGCCGCTTTCGGATGATTTTAATGCAGCCTCGCTCAAGGCTAGCCTGAAAGGCCGCGCTGCTCCGATCAAGGCAATGCTGCTCAACCAGAATATCGTGGCTGGGCTTGGAAATATATATGTCTGCGAAGCGCTGCATATGGCAGGCATCTCGCCTACCAATGCGGCTGGCAAGATCGGCAAGCCGCGTCTCGAAAAGCTAGTGCCTGCAATAAAGGATGTGCTGGCCGCCGCAATAAAGGCTGGCGGATCGACCTTGCGTGATTTCGCTGCTCCCGATGGAGAGCTTGGGTATTTTGCCAGGGACTGGCTTGTCTACGGACGCGAGGGGGAGGCGTGCCATTGCGGTGCAAAAGTCAAACGCCGGATCGATTCAGGCCGTTCGACATTTTACTGTAGCAAGTGTCAGCGTTAGAAATCGGGTCACGCCGCAGCGAACTTCTATGTTGACGAATCTCTATAGTGGGGCTAATGGCTCCGCTTTCGCGCGATAAGCTGAGATTTCAGCATCGCTCACAGCATATTTATTTGAGGTATCTAATGGCCAATACGCCGCAAGCCAAAAAGCGCATCCGTCGCAATGCACGCCGCACCGAATTTAACACGGCGCGCGTCAGCCGCATTCGTGGTTTTATCAAGAATGTCGAAACAGCAATTGCAGCTGGCGACAAGAAAGCGGCTGGCGAAGCACTTTCGGTTATGCAGCCGGAACTGGCTCGCGGTGTTGCGAAAGGCGTATTTCACAAAAATACTGCCGCTCGTAAATTCAGCCGGCTCAATAAACGGGTCGCTGCACTTAGCTAACTGACCGGTAAATATGCATCCTTTCAGGGTGATGATAGCCCGCCATATTTCTGGCGGGTTTTTTCATGTCAAAATTCTATCAGCAGTACCGGGCGAGTGCAGGAGGACGGAATCCAGCTTTCCCCGCGATTCGGATGGTGTAAGGCCTTCCGACACATGTATTTGGTGCATAAAAACAGCTACTTGCAATTTATTAACGCTTTTGTGGGGCTTTAGTTGAGTCAACCGTGTTTATTTGAATTTATTTGCCATTCGCCCCTTGCTCGACTCAAAAATGCACGCTTAAAAGAACGCTCCAGCAGCGATAGGCTTTCTGTCTTCGATGCCTCTATTATTACCGTAAACAAGCCGTCAGAACACCTTTTTGACGAGCGGATTTCTGTAAGCAATTGAGATGTCAGGATTTGAGCACGCAGATGACTAATAAGAGCACTGACCTGCTGCTGAAACGGGGTTTGAAGACAGGGGTAGAGGGTGAGCAACAATTTCTCCAATTTTTCGCAAGGTGGCTTTGGCGGAAACCAGAAAGCAGGAAACCAGACTGTGGCGTCTAAAATAGACAGCAAGCAGCTGGAAAGCGATTGGCAGATAATTTCTTCCGGCCTGCGCCGTGACCTTGGCGCGCAAATTTATGGCCAATGGATTCGCTCGATCCAGCTTGGCGATTATTGCGAATTAACTGGTACACTTGAATTGCTTCTTCCATCCGATTTTTCCGCCAGCTGGGTTCAGGATCACTATTCCGACCGTATCAGGCTGGCTTGGCGGAGCACCAATGGCGGCGTGAAGCAGCTTAAGATCCGGACGGCACCTGGCACCGCGCGGGTTGAACAGATTCGCGATAGCGAAACAGCCTCGGCGGCTACCGGCCCCGCACCTGAACGCACCGCGCTTGATCCGCGGATGACGTTTGAAAATTTCGTCAAAGGTCAGACCAATGTGTTGGCGCATAGCGCAGCAGAGCGTGTTGCCGCCGCTGACAAGCCATTGTTTAATCCGCTGTATCTTCAGGCGCAAACGGGACAGGGCAAGACCCACCTGATGCATGCCATCGGTCATGCCTATGCCAAGGTGAATCCTGACGCGCAGATCATTTATATGTCTGCCGAAAAATTCATGATGGAATTTGTGTCCGCGATGCGGGCCAAAGAAGTCATGGATTTCAAAGCGCGTCTGCGCGCCGTTGATGTGTTGTTGATCGACGATATCCAATTCATCATCGGCAAGGTTTCGACGCAGGAAGAATTTCTGCACACAATCGATGCGATCCTTGGCGCAGGTAAACGGCTGGTGGTTTCGGCTGACCGCGCACCGCAAGCTTTGGACGGCGTCGATCAACGAATATTGTCTCGCCTGTCGATGGGCCTCGTCGCCGACATTCAACCGGCAGACCTCGAATTGCGCCGCACGATCCTTGAACAGCGCTTGGCAAAAATGCCCGAAGCCGATGTGGGCGAAGATGTGATTGAATTTCTGTCGCGCACAATCAGCCGCAATGTCCGCGAGCTGGAAGGCGGCCTGAACAAACTGCTCGCCTATGCGCAGCTAACCGGGCGTCCGGTGACGCGCGCGCTGGCCGAAGAGCAGCTGAAAGATATTTTGAGCGCATGCCGCAGGCGGATTACGATTGACGAAATTCAACGTGCGGTCTGCGAATATTACCGTATCGACCGTAGCGAAATGTCATCCAAGCGCCGTGCCCGTGCGGTTGTGCGTCCGCGTCAGGTGGCGATGTATATTGCCAAAGTGATGACCCCGCGCAGCTACCCGGAAATTGGCCGCAAATTTGGTGGCCGCGATCACTCGACTGTCATTCACGCCGTCCGTTTGGTGGAAAGCCTGCGCGGTAAAGACAGCGATATGGATAATGACGTGCGCACCTTGCTGCGCCAGTTGGAAGCTTAATTAAGCGATCGAAATTAATCGCCGGGGGGAGGAAGGCAGGGCCGATGGCTCTGCCTTTTTTGTTGTAAGGCTTGTCACTCGTGTCGTTTAAACATAGTCAGACGCCTGATGTGTTTTGAAGAAATACTGGAGGGGCCATGAATCGCTTTTGTACGGCTTGCGGAAAACCGCTTGAAGGTGACATTCAATTTTGTGGTGCCTGCGGGAAGCCGCTTAAAAAGGCTGCGGGCACGTCAGTTGCAGATGCTAGCCCGCCAAAGGCAGAAGAAACCCTGCCTCCCGCGTCCGACCCTGTAAGTTCTCCGCCACCGAGAGCTTTCGACGAAGAGCCGCCCGAATCCGTTTTTGCCGCAGCACCGGCTTCGTCTGCAGGTATCCCGCCAGAACCCGATCCAGCATATTTTGAAGATAACGGAGAGCGCAGCGACCGGATGAAATATCTGATTGGCGGCGGCGTGATATTTCTGCTCATCATTGCCGGGTTTTATTATTGGCTATTCTTGTCGGACGATGTCGGCCGCGGCGAAGGTGGCCGTCCGACGGCAGCAGCTACTGAACCAAAAGAGAAAGCCGCCGAAGCGCAGGTTTTTTATGCGACAAGCTCGGCAAATATCCGGGACAAAGCTTCAACCGCTGATGGTAAGATTACCGGCAAGCTTAAACGCGCTGCCGAAGTGAAGGGCACGCTGATAAAGGATGAAGATGGCGGAGACTGGTTAAAGCTGGAAGATAATCAAGGTTTCGTCTTTGCCGCAAATTTAAGCGCGAATGAAATGCCAGCATTTGCGAAGAGCTTTGGCCGCAAGTCGATCACGCTTGCCGCTCCCGTGGAATTATGGTCGTCACCAACCGAAGGTTCCGAACTGGTCGACCGGCTTTCCAAAGGGCTGACCATCAACGTTTCCGGCATTACCGAAAATGACTATGCCGAGGTTATCCTGCGCAAAGGTGGCGTTGGTTATATAGCGAATGGCGCCAAAGTGGTGAAGGATGGCGATGGACCCAAAGGGCCGGCGATTGCCATCGCGCTGGATGTGCAAAAATGTGCCTCGGGCCCGGACATCAAAGCGCTTTTTGCCAAATTGGATGGCCGTTATAAATCTGCCTTGAAAAAAATCGAGGATGCTGACTATCCCGATGACAATGCCCGCGATGCAGCGATTGAAAAATTCCAGCTCGATAATGAGGGGAAGAGCGTCTATTTGGCCGTGCAGCGCAGTTTCAAAGGTTTGCAGATGACTGGCATCGCGCGCCACTATGAATCGCAATCAGTCTATTTTGCCGAGCCGCCTGCAAAAGTGATCGCGGTATTCAAAGGGCTTGGCGAAAAGATTAGTGACGGCGGACAGCTCCAGTCGCGCGATATTTACGCTGGCATTGATAAAACGAATGGCAAAGGCGCTACCATGGGAAAAAGCGATCTAGGCTGCGGCGTCTAGGCACGAAAAAGGGCGACCGATGACGGCCGCCCTTTGTTCGCTACGATTTGTAGGCCTTACTTCTTCTTCTCGGGCGCAACCGATATCCGTATTGCTTCGCCATTGTTGCCCGGAAAGTCGGTAAACATGGCTTCGACCAGATTTGGCACCAGATAAGGTAGCTTGTTGGAGCGCGACTTGGCCTCGGCCTTGCCTTCAAACAGGCTCTTGCCGTCGCTGTTGCGCTTTATGTCGAGTTCAATGTCGCTGGTATAGACGGTGAAGCTTCGGGTTTCATACCCACCGCCAAAACCGCCAAACAGGAACGGGTCATGCCAGCCATGAACGTAAGCTAGCCTGCCGCGCCGTGTACGTACCAAGCGTGGGCGGCTGCGAAAGCCATAATAGCCATAGCGGCTGCCATATCCCCAAAAGGGATCATAAAACGGATCGCGCCGGGAGATTGTGCGTTCCTTGCCATCGTCCACACCATAACCGAGCGTGACGGTAAGATCGGGCGCTCCTGCTGGCGCGGCCGCATATCCCAAGGATTGCATCTTGTCCGAAACGAGCGAAGCATATTGGGCAAATTCCAGCCCGCCATCATTTGTAGAATTGGCTGCTTTGATTGTGAATGTCTGGCCTTGCGCTGGCGGCAGTGCCTGAAACCGCGAAACATCGGCGCGAAATGGCGCAGCGCATGCGGTTAGAGTGAGTAGCGCGGCGGGAACGGTAAATACCGCGACCTTGCGCATGGTTTGGTTGTTCATATGCGACTCCGTGTTTTCCCTAGCCTAGAAGCAGGGATAGCAAACCGCAACTGAACCGCGCTTTAACGCGCAAAAGGGGCAAGCTATCGAAGCAATCCCAGCGCGTTATAGGCCGCATCGACCGTTGGGCGGCCTAGCGCTTCGGCGCGCTGCGCGCCTTTGGTCAGGATAGCATCGGTTGCAGTGGGGTCGGATTTTAGCCTGACAAATTCTTCACGGATTGGCCGCAATGTTTCGACGAGCAGGTCGGCAAGCGCAGGTTTGAAATCGCCAAACCCCTTGCCGGTAAACTGATCCAGGACGGCTTGCGCCTCCATATCTGCCGTCGCCGCATAGATATTGACCAGATTGCGTGCCTCTGCGCGCCCTTCCAATTCATCTAGCGTGGCTGGCAACGCTTCCGGATCGGTCCGTGCTTTGCGGATTTTTTGCGCGATGGTGTCGTCGTCATCGGTCATGTTGATCCGGCTCATCTCGCTCGGATCGGATTTGCTCATTTTCGCTGCGCCATCGCGCAGGCTCATTACTCGCGTCGCTGTGCCGGTTATATAGGCTTCAGGTAGTGTGAAGACATCATCGCCTCCATCATCATTTTTGGCGCCAAAATCGCTGTTGAATTTCTGCGCAATGTCACGCGCCAGCTCCAGATGCTGTTTCTGGTCTTCGCCCACCGGAACATGCGTTGCTTGGTAAATCAGCACATCGGCGGCCTGCAGCACTGGGTAGCCATATAGTCCCAGCGATGAACGCTGTTTATGCTTGCCCGATTTTTCCTTGAACTGTGTCATGCGGTCGAGCCAGCCCATCGGCGTGTTACAGATCAACATCCATGCAAGTTCTGCATGCCCCGAAACACGCGCTTGATTAAACAGGATGGCCTTTTCAGGGTCGACGCCGGCAGCAATCAACGCAGCCGCCATCTCGCGGGTATTGGCAGAAAGCGCTTTGGGTTCATTATGTACCGTGATTGCGTGCAGATCTGCTAGAAAGAACAGGCTCTCACCTTCATCCTGCATACGCACCCAGTTTTTGATCGCGCCCAGATAATTGCCGAGATGCAAATTTCCGGTGGGCTGAATGCCCGATACTGTACGCATATTTTCTACCTGTCAGATATGTGGTTTATTCACTCGCCGCTTCGCTGGCTGGTTTGCGCCGTAGCATGGCAATCTTGTCCCTGTCGATGGCTCCCGTCAGCCATGCCAGCGCGAAATAGGTAATCGCTCCGGTGCCGCATAACACAGATATGGAAAGCACACGTTCAATAACGCTGCCGCCATAATATGCGGCGCCATAGGGCGCGAGATAGTAAAGCGCGGCGCCCATCGCTGCGGCGGAAAGAATGATGCGGCTGATACGCAAAACCAAGTCGCCTTCGATATGATAATGGCCGCGCATTTGCAGCATGAAATAAAGCATCGCACAATTAACCCAGGCCGATATCGCGCCTGCAAGCGCAAGGCCCGGCAGCCCCATGATAGGAATGAGTATGATGTTGAGCGTGATATTCAGCGTCAAAGCGATCGCAGCAGTATAGAGCGGTGTGCGCGTATCTTTGCGGGCAAAGAAACCCGGCGTAAGTATCTTCACCAGCACATAAGCGGGCAGGCCAATCACCAACATGGCCATTGCAGCTGCGGTGCCATTGACGGCCAAAGCGCCATAATTGCCACCGCCAAAAAAAGCGCTGACAAGCGGCGTGGCGCCAAAATAGAGGCCAACGGCGGCTGGAATTGTCAGCAGCAATCCCAATTCTATCGCATTGCTCTGAATACGCTGTGCCCCGCCGGTATCGTCATTGGCGATAAAGCGTGAAAGCGCCGGTAGAATGGCGATACCCAGTGCAATGCCGATAATCCCGAGGGGTAGCTGGTTCAACCGATCGGCAAAAGCGAGATGTACACGCGCGGCTTGGTCCATCTGCCCCAGAAAGAACAGATCGATAAAACGGCTGATCTGATAGATGCCAGCGCCAAATATGGCCGGCAGGATTAGCACGCCCAACGCGCGGACATCTGCGGTAAAACGAGGCCTGCGCAGCGCGAAGGTGAAACCGGATTTGCGCGCCCAATAGTAAAGCCACAGCATTTGCAGCAAACCGGAGATGGAAACGGCAACCGCGATCATATAAGCGGTTTGCACCGTGTCTTGACCGCCATTCACATATAATGCTGCCACAAGCGCGGTGATCAGGCAAATGTTCAGCAAAATGGGCGCCGCCGCCGCCGCGGTAAACCGGCTGACCGAATTGAGTATGGCGGCAAATAGCGTCGTCAGACTGATGAGCGCCAGATAGGGAAAAGCTATTCGGGCGAGGCTGATCGTCAGGGCATTGGATGACGGGTCACTGGTTAAATCGCCGCGACCGAAATCATCAAACAGCCAGATGATGGCTGGCATGGCCACCATAAGGATCGCCGAGAATATCAATAATATCGGGACAAAGACTGAAAGCGTTTCGATCGCAAAATTCTGCGCCGCGCTCCGGTTTTCATCCTCTGCCATCTTGCGGTTGAACAGCGGTACGAAAGCTGCCGAAAACGCGCCTTCGGCAAAGAGCCTGCGGAAAATATTCGGAAGCTGAAATGCCAGTTGCCAGGCCGATGCGGCGGTGCCGTCACCCAATATCCGCGAAAGCAACATGTCGCGCGCGAAACCGAATATGCGGCTGATCAATGTCATGCCGCCGATTATTCCGGTTGATTTTAGCAGGTTCACCGCTGCCCCCCCTGGATCCGACTCTTTTGGGCCGCCGTGAGAGTAGCCTTAAGCTTCACCAGCCGGCTGCTGCTCCGCCATGGCTTCGGCCTGCTCACGCTGTTGCATATAAAGCTGGTTGAAATCGATGGGTTCGAGCACGAGCGGCGGATAACCAGCATCACGAACAGAATCTGCGATCACGCGGCGCGCGAATGGGAAAATCAGGCGCGGTGCTTCGCCGAATAAGAATGGATGCGCTTGTTCTTCGGGAACATTGCGAATGCCGAAAAGCGTCGAATATTCCAGCTCTACATTGAACTGAACGCCGTTGCCTTCGCTTTCGCCTTTTACGGCGAGCGACATCACAACTTCATGCACTTCGTCGCTTACGGCGTTGACCTGAATATTGACCTGTACGTCGATATTCGGCTGTCCTTCCCAACCGAAGCTATCAGGGGCATTGGGGTTTTCAATCGAAAGATCTTTCACATATTGGCTGAGCATGCCGACCTGAGGTCCAGTGTCTTCGCCATTCCCACCCAGATTTTCTGCGGTAACATTGCCTTCTTCTTCAGCCATTATTTTTCTTCTTTCCCGTTAATTGAATGCGGAGTTTGATTGCCCCGAAATATGTTGCCGTCGCGCCTAGCAGGGCGCTGGTGAAAGGGCAATAATTTGTGACAATGATGCCGCCGCACGGATATTGGCCGCGATATCGAGAATGTCATTTGAATATTTGGCTGCTTACCCCTATGTAGAAGGAGAAGAATGGACATTTGCACAGTTTGGAAATTCCGTTCATTATACTGAAATGATTCAAGGCCGATAAGCTATCGCCTGCGAAACGGAAGTTGGAAAATATTGTGACTTTTGAAATTGTTCTCCTCGCCATGGTTGCCGCCTTTTTGGGCATGCGTCTATATTCCGTACTCGGAAAACGGACGGGGCATGAGCAAGAGCCCGTTTTGCGCAAGCCGGCAGAAGACCGTGCGGCACCCGTTATTCGCAAGCCCGTGGCCGATATTCCAGCCTCAACCATTCCGCAGGAAGATATTTTGCCTGTCGAATTGGCTGCTGAAAGCGGTTTGCGCTCGATCATAAATGCCGATCGCCAATTTGATGCGGGGCTATTCATTGAAGGCGCCAAGTCGGCTTACGGCATGGTTTTGGAAGCTTTCTGGAAGGGCGACCGCGATGCGCTTAAAACCCTATGCGATGATGATGTGTATGAAAGTTTCGATGCGGCGATAACGGCGCGCGAAGAACGCGGGGAAATCCTCGAAAACCGGCTTGTCCGGATTGAAGAAGCCCGCATCGTTGATGCTAGCCTTGACCATCCAACAGCACGGATCACGGTTCGCTTTGATGCGGATATTGCCGCTTTGATCAAAGATAGCGATGGCAATATGATTGGCGGGTCGATGACAGATGCCGTTGAAACGCACGATATCTGGACGTTTATGCGCGACGTGAAAGAAACCAGCCGCAACTGGACGCTTGACGAAACCGACGAAGCCTGATTCATGGCGTAGCTATGAAAATAGCGCCTTTCCCAGCATTCATCGCGGCCCTGCTTCTGGCAGGCTGTTCCAGCGGCATCATTCCCGAAAGCGGTCCTGCAAACGCAAGCAGACCGCCGGCCACGCAGCCTTCAGCCCCATCAGGCGGTCAGGCCGCACAGCCAATCCCATCAACGCCGAACGCAACGCTTCCCGCGGCGACACCGGCGGGTGATGGCAGCAATGCGGCTGGTCTCGGCATCGTGCGGGGCCCTCAAATCGGCGCCTTGGGCATTCGCGAAAACCGTGCCCGCGCCGCGCTCTCGGCTTTCCGGACAAGCTGCCCCGGACTTCTGCGCCGCGTCGATCAATCCGCGCTCACTTTAAATGATGAATGGCGTCCGGCCTGCGATGCTTCGAAAAGCTGGAGCGGCGACGCTGTTTCCTTCTTCGCGACATATCTGGATGCGGTTCAGGTCGGTGATGGCAAGGCATTTGCTACCGGATATTTCGAACCGGAAATTGAAGGATCGCGCACGCGCCGTGCTGGATTTAATGTGCCGGTCTATGGCCGCCCGAATGATTTGGTCGACGTTGATTTGAGCCAGTGGGGTGACGCTTACAAAGGCAAAAAAATTCGCGGTAAAGTGAGTGGTTCGAAATTCACGCTCTATGATGATCGCGGAATGATCGATGACAAAGGACTTGCGGGCCGTGCACCGGTTATCGCCTGGGCCAAAGATCCGGTTGAATTTTTCTTCCTGCAAATTCAGGGCTCGGGCCGTCTTCGTGCGCCCGATGGCAGCATCATGCGCATAGGTTACGCCAGCCAGAATGGCCGCAGCTATACCGGCATCGGCCGCCTGATGAAGGATCGCGGGCTGCTTGGTCCGGGCGAATCTTCGATGCAGGGCATTGTCGGCTGGCTCAATCGCAATCCTGCCCAGGGCAAGGCGATCATGAATGAGAATAAGAGCTATGTATTTTTCAACGAGCTGACGGGCGCAGGCCCGCTTGGCGCGATGGGTTATCCTGTGGTTGGCAATACCAGCGTTGCGGCTGACCGGAAATTCGTGCCGCTCGGCGCGCCAGTGTTTCTATCGATGGACCGTGCAGAGCCAAACGGTATTTGGGTAGCGCAGGATACGGGCGGCGCGATCAAGGGTTCGAACCGTTTCGATACATTCTGGGGCGCGGGCGCGCGGGCGCGAGCCTTGGCGGGCGGCATGGCGGCGCGCGGCGCAGCTTTGCTATTCCTGCCCAAGCAAAGCGTGACGCGGCTCGGGCTTTGATGGTTAGCCATGAGCAAGCGGTCCTCACTAGACCCTGAAGAACAGGCGCTTTGGGATCGTGTGATTGCGACGGTTGAGCCGTTGAACGGGCAAACTCCTGTAAGTTCAAGAATAGAAGAGAAAAAACCTGTCGCACAAGAACCGGGTAGCGCAGTTAGTCCGTCATCCCGGCGAAAGCCGGGATCTCCGCCCACCAATAGCTCCATCTCAAGAGATTCCGGCTTTCGCCGGAATGACGAGAATCGGGAGAGCAACAATCTAAATTCTCATTGGGATAGGCGCTTCAAGAAAGGTGCCATCATCCCTGATGTCAGCATCGATTTGCATGGCGTCGGCTTGGCGGGAGCCTATTCGAGGCTCGACGGCGCGTTGGAACAAGCGGTGCATCAGCATCTGCGCGTGGTCTTACTCGTAACTGGAAAGGCTCGCAGCCATGACAGAACCAGCGGACAAGGACGCGGGGCGATTGCCAGCGTGGTCCGCGATTGGCTCGCGGCATCGCGCCATGCCAGCCATATCTCTGCTGTTAGAAACGCCCACCCCCGCCATGGCGGCAGCGGCGCGCTTTATATTATTTTGAAGCGGTAAGAACGCGCATCATGACGCGTTGATAAATGTCGGCCAAACGGTCGAGGTCATCGACGGCAACGGCCTCATCCAACTTATGCATCGTGGCATTGCACAGACCAAATTCAACGACGGGGCAGATTTTCGACAGGAACCGCGCGTCGCTTGTGCCGCCGCTTGTGGATGCTTCGGGCTCGATGCCTGTTACGTCTTTAACTGCTTGGCTTATTGCGGCGGAAAATTCGCCAGGCGGGGTCAGGAAGGGCTCGCCGGAGATAACAGGCTTTAATTGCCCGCCATGCTTTTCGACAATCTCGCGTTTCATAATCGACAGGCTCTCGCCCGAATGTTGATCGTTAAAGCGTATCGACAGACGCGCTTCGGCCTTTGCCGGAATCACATTATGCGCCGGATTGCCCACGGTCAGGTCGGTAATCTCGATATTGCTTGCCTGAAACCAATCGGTGCCATCGTCGAGCGACACTGCCTCGATTTCAGACAAAATCGTCACCAGCTTTGAAACCGGATTGTCGGCTAGATGTGGATAGGCGACATGGCCCTGCGTACCGTTGACCGTGATCCACATATTGACGCTGCCGCGCCGCCCGACCTTCATCATATCGCCAAGCTTGTTTACCGATGTTGGCTCTCCGACAAGACAGAATTCGGGGATGCTATCGCGCGCCTGCATATGGTCGATTAACGCTCGGGTGCCATATACCGCTGGCCCTTCTTCGTCGCCGGTGATGATCAGGCTGATCGTGCCCGCATCTTCGGGAATTTCATGCAAAGCCGCGACAAAGCTGGCGATACTGCCCTTCATATCAACCGCACCGCGCCCGTATAGAAGGTCCCCGCGAATTTCCGGCGCAAATGGGTCGCTTTCCCAACCTTCGCCCGGCGGGACTACATCCAGATGCCCGGCAAAAGCAAAATGCCGCCCGCCATTCCCCCGAACGGCAAACAGATTTTCGACCGGCGCGCCATTATCCGGATCGCTATCGCCCTCGCCGGCAATGAAGCGTTCGACCGCGAAACCCAAGGGGGTGAGCATGTTTTCCAGCGCATCAAACACGCTGCCCGTCGCGGGCGTAATGCTCTGGCATGAAATCAGCTTCTTTGCATAATCAAGGGCAGCGGAATTTGTCATTTGCCTCGCATGGCAATAGGCTTGCGCTTTGTCCATCCCTTAAGACCGGAGCTACGATGCCGAAAATCAATCTGGAACATATCGCGCAAACAAATGCGACAGGCTATCCGCCTCCCTTCGATAAAGAGGTGGCGGGGCGTCATTATCGCCGTCTCTCGCCGCCATCTGAGCTAACACAAATGGGCGCGAGCCATGTGACATTGAAACCCGGTGCATGGTCATCGCAGCGCCATTGGCATGCGGGAGAGGATGAGCTTGTCATTATGCTGTCGGGCGAGGCTGTACTGGTTGAGGATGGCGGCGAGGAGATATTGCGTGTCGGCGATATTGCTGCCTTTCCCGCTGGCGAAGAAAATGGCCACCATCTGCAAAACCGCAGCGACGAAGATTGCGTATTTATCGCGATAGGAACCGGCGACCGATCAAAGGGCGGCAGCTATCCAGACATTGATATGGTGTTTCGCGAAGATGGATATTTCACCAAGGATGGCGAGCGTTATGATACAGAGCGTATCGCCTGAAGAAACAGTTACTCGGCCGCATCCTCATATTTCTTAATCACCCAGTCTTCTTCGGCAGCGGCAGTATACCATTCTTCCATCCAGTGATGGCCCATCATCGTTTCGACATAGCTTTCCGCAAAGCCGGGTAGGGTGAATCCGTAAGTTACGAAGCGCGAAACAATTGGCGCGAACATGATGTCGGCGGCGCTGAATGTGCCAAACAGATATGGTCCTTCCTTGCCGAAACGGCTGCGGGCTTCGGCCCATAATTGCAGGATGCGGATGGCATCGTTGCGCGCACCTTCGCCTATCGTCACGTCTTCGAATGTTTTGCGCGTATTCATCGGGCAATCACGGCGTAGCGGCAAATATCCCGAATGCATTTCTGCGGCCATCGCTCTTGCCATTCCGCGCGCGACATCATCTTTGGGCCAAAAACGATCGCGGCCTACTTTGTCGGATAAATATTCTATAATTGCCAAGCTATCCCAAATAACAGCTTCGTCATCCCATAAGATGGGAACCTTACCAGATGATGGTACCAGATCTTCTTCGCGTTGGCGTTCGTCCCAACCTTCTTCAAATAGCGGAACGGTCAGCTCTTCAAAATGCAGCCCGGATTGTTTTGCTGCGAGCCAACCACGCATGGACCAGCTGGAATAGGCCTTGTTGCCGATGATGAGTTTCAGGCTGCTTTTTTCTGTCATGTTGATACCGCCTCTAGCACTGCATCGCGCAGTTCATCAATGCCGCCCTTTTTCTCCGCCGATGTAACGGAGATTTCGGGGAAGGCAGCGGGGTGTTTTGCGATTTCGGCAATGATGGCGGTCTTGACCTTTTCAAGCTCGCTGGCCTTCACCTTATCTGCTTTGGTAATGACGATACGGTAGCTGACAGCTGCTTCATCCATCATTTTCATAATGTCGCGATCGACCTCACCAACGCCCCGGCGGCAATCGATAAGCAAGAAGGCACGTTTTAGCACCTGCCGCCCGCGCAGATAGTCGTTCACCAGATAACGCCATTTCTTGACCGTGGCGGGCGGCGCTTTGGCAAAGCCATAGCCCGGCATATCGACAATCCGGAATAATGGCGGATTGCCGACATCAAAGAAGTTTAATTCCTGCGTGCGCCCCGGCGTATTGGATGCGCGCGCCAGACCATTGCGATTGGTGAGCGCGTTGATCAGGCTGGACTTGCCGACATTGCTTCGCCCTGCAAAGGCGATTTCTGTAAAGTCCGGCTCTGGCAGAAATTCGAGACCGGGGGCCGATTTCAGAAAGTCGATCGGGCCAGAGAATATTTTACGGCTATCCATCGGACCTAAGCCTTCGCTGCTTTCTCTTTAGCCTTCAATTCCGCCTCTTTTGCCATCTGCACTTTCAACTGAGGATGGCGCGAATAGAGCCATTTCTGCTGCGCGATGGAAATAAGGTTGGACACCACCCAGTAAAGCTGAAGTCCGGCGGCGAAGGGTGCCATGATGAACATCAGGAACCACGGCATGATCGCAAAAACCTGCTTTTGCATATCGTCCATTGGCTGCGGGTTTAGCTTCTGCATCAACCACATGGTCAGGCCGAGCAGGATCGGCAAAATACCGATGGCTAGAAAACTTGGCGGGTCAAATGGCAGCAAGCCAAACAGGTTGACCGGCGTCAATGGATCAGGCGCACTCAGATCTTTCAGCCATAGCGTGAAGGGCTGATGCCGCATTTCAATCGACAGCATGAGCAGCTTGTACAGCGCAAAGAAGATCGGAATTTGTAGCAGGATGGGCAAACAGCCCGCGAGCGGATTGACCTTCTCTTCCTTATACAGTTTCATCACTTCCTGCTGTTGGCGCTGTTTATCGTCTTTATATTTGGCTTGCAGCTCTTTCATTTTCGGCTGAACCGCTCGCATCTGCGCCATCGAAGCAAATTGCTTGTTGGCTAACGGAAACAGGAAGGCGCGCACGACCACGGTTAGCCCGATAATCGCGACACCGAAATTGCCGAAAAATTCAAACAGATTGCTGAGCACCCAGAAAAAGGCTTTCTCGATCGGGCGGAACCAGCCCCAGTCGATTGCATAATCAAGCTTTTCGATGCCCAGATCGTCGGTATAGTGATCGAGTATCTCGACTTCTTTTGCACCTGCAAATAACTGTGAGCTTTGCTTGAAGCTCTGCCCGGGACCAACAGCGGTTTGTTTAGCCGTGACCATCTGTGTCTGATAGACATTGCCGCGCGCGAGATATTTCGCGTTGATGTTGCGTTTTTGATCTGGGATCAGCGCGCCGAGCCAATATTTGTCTGTAAAGCCTACCCAGCCGCCGGTTGTCTTAAATTTGGTTTCGCCGCCCGGGGCCTCATCCAGATCGTCATAGTCCCAGTCATAATCGGCGGTTTCGTTAAACACGCCCATCGGGCCAACATGGATATTCCATGTATCGGGGTCGGCTGGCAATCCCGTTCGGCTCAATATGCCGAAGGTTGCCACCTGCGCCGCCGCTTCGCCGCGATTGGTGAAGCTTTGTTCGGCGGTGATCAGATAATCTTTGTCGATGGAAAGCGCGATTTCAAATGTCTGCGCCGCATCGTTGGTATAGCTTAACGTCACGGGCGTTTCCGGCGTCAGCTTGCCTGCGCTCGGCGTCCAGACTGTATTCTGGTCAGGCGCAGTTACTCCTTTGCCAACCCAGCCAAAGCGCGCGAAATAGGCGCCCTTGGTTCCGGCGGGCGAAAATAAGCGAACCGGCGGCGAGTCTTTGGCAAGCTTTGTTCTATGCGCGAGCAGCAGCATATCATCGATGCGCGCGCCTTTAAGATTGATCGAGCCTTTCAGCTTGGGTGTTTCGACCAGGACGCGCGCGCCCTCTTTCAATGCATTACCCACAGGAACCGTTTTGGTGGCCGCGGCCGGTGCTGCTGTTATTTCGCTGTCAGCCGCCGTCGGTGTGGCTGAATCCGGTGCTGCTGCTGTATCCTTTGTTTCAGTTGCAACGGGCTTTTCCGGCTGAGGCAAAAAAGCTTCCGAAAAATATGGCCAGCCGAACAGAACAATGCCTGTCAGCACGATTGCCATGATCAAATTACGCTTATCTTCCACTGGTCAAAATTCCCGTGTTCTATTCAAATTTCTATATGTCATGGCACTGGATCATGTCCGTGCCCGCCCCAAGGTTGGCAGCGCAATAGCCGCTTCGTCGCCAACCAGCCACCCTTAATTGCGCCATATTTTTTAAGCGCGATAATGGCATATTGCGAACAGCTTGGTGAATAACGGCAAGTCGGCGGCAATATCCGTGAAGGCCCGATCTGCCAGCCTCTTGCGATAAGGATAAGAGCCTTTGCAATCATTTGCCCAGCTTCTTTAATGCGCGCTGCATATCGCGCTGCATTTCACCAAAATCGCGCTCTATTCCGCCAGCGCGTCCGATAAGGATATGGTCTGCACCTGTTTTGCCGTGCTCACCCAGATATTCGCGCGCCAATTCGCGGAACCGCCGCTTCATCCGGTTGCGGATAACGGCATTGCCGACCTTTTTGGTGATGGTAATACCCAAACGCGCAGCCGGATTGTCGTCACGGCGATCATGGACGAGCATAATAAAACCGGGAGTAACGAATCGCTTCCCCCGGTTGGCGCTGAGAAAGTCAGCGCGTTTTGTTATGATGTCATAAGGCGGCATATGCGCGCCCCGAATATGCGAAACTGCCGCTTACGCAGATAGCTTCTTGCGGCCACGCACACGGCGGGCGTTCAGTATTTTGCGGCCATTGCTGGTTGACATCCGCTTGCGGAAACCATGGCGACGGGCGCGCACGAGATTGCTCGGCTGGAAGGTGCGCTTCATGTGCTTTATCCTCGAAAAAACTTGGTTCTGGAATAGAAAAGGCCGCCGAATCCATCCGGCGACCGCCTATGTTGCTGCGCGCATTATGGCGGACCTGCGCAAAAGTCAACATTATTGGGTTAAATTTGACCGACATTAATCTAGCTTTGTTTCCGTATCATCGCGGCGAAACATATGTTTGAAATCGGCCCATATATCCGGCGCTGGTGGTCTGCCCTTCACCTTGCGCCGCCGCAGCGCCCAATCCATCCAGCGACCATATTCGGGAAAGCGCCGTGAAAGCCTAAGATACTGCTTTTTGGCAAATCTCGAATTTTTAAGAACCATGGCAAGGCCAATAGGGAAAACGATGACAAATCCCGGCCCTGGAATCACGCCTATTACTGGCGACGAGATCATCAAAAACCAGCCAAGCACGATCCACACATGGCGCGTGCCCCATGTATTGCGCCATGCTTTCGCCTTATCGACGGGTTTTTCACTCATAAACTATGATGTGGTGCGCGTTTAACCCAAACGCAAGGGGCGAATATCGTGCTAGTTTAGCGCGATATAGGCCGCAATGTCGCGTGGCTTCAGATAGAGCGCATTTTCAAATGGCGCGCTGTTGGTCAGGGCGTAGAAGGCTTTCGCCTTGGATGCATCCATACCCATCTCGCGGTAGAAGCTCAGATACCCCTGATGCACAGGATCGCTCATGGCATAGTCACCCGCTTGCATGCCGTCTTCATCCTGCCAGCTATGTACGGCAAATTCGGCTTTCGGGTCGGCGCTGCGCTTTGCGCCTGCCAGAAACAGCTCGACCCCGCCGGAACGGACCGAGCCGCCTGCCGGAACATGCGTGGCGATGCCCGCCGCGCGCACCATACGCGCTAGTTTCAGGTTAGCATCGTCATCGCCTGTGCCGGGGCACTCAATCATATCGATTTGGCGGATTGATGGATAGGCGCGCAATAGTGCCGCGAATTGGCGCGGCGTGTCGCTTTCGATACTGCCGACCAGTTCGACGCGGCCCGCATCCACAACATTAAATGGTCCAAAGCTATCAATTGCCGCGCTGGCATTTGCCGGAGCAACATGGTCGCTACCATTGCCAACCGATTCCTCGACCCATTCATAGGTGGTGGTTTCGATGGTAACATAGGATGTCGCCTGCGCAGGTGTAGCGCTCGCAAGCGCCAAGCCCGCCAATAATGCGCTTCTATGCGCCCATTTGCTTTTGGTTATCCCCATGATGCGGCTCGTTTAACGCGCGAGCGCTTTCGATAAGGTAATGACCCATCGTGAAAGCGAAATTAACCCTGTCTTCGCCCAAAACATTGCGGTGCTTATGGACAGCGCCGCAAAAGGACCGCATACAGGCGGTCTGGTTGAAATGATGAACGGGACGCGCCGCGTTCCCGCAAAGCATGCTATCGAAAGGGGGCAGGGCTTGGTCGCCATTATTTCCACCACGGCCTATCTGGGGCTGGAGGCGCGCAGCGTCGAAGTGCAGTGCCAAATTGCGGCGGGCATGTCGCGCTTCACGGTTGTTGGCCTGCCTGACAAGGCTGTCGCCGAAAGCCGCGAGCGCGTGCATTCGGCATTATCCGCGCTTGGCCTGTCGCTGCCGCCCAAACGTATCACCGTCAATCTATCGCCAGCCGATCTGCCTAAGGAAGGATCGCATTATGATTTGCCGATTGCGCTGGCATTGCTCGCTGCGATGGGTGTTGTCGATGCAGAGGTCTTGTCGCATTTCCTTGTGGTGGGCGAGCTTGGCCTCGATGGCCGTGTCGCGGGATCGCCGGGTGTTTTGCTCGCGGCCATTCATGCGGCTTCGAATGATATGGGCCTGATCTGTCCGGCCATCCAAGGTGCCGAGGCGGCTTGGGCGGGCGAGGTAGAGGTTGTTGCGGCGCCCGATTTGCTGTCGTTGCTAAACCACCTGAATGGAGAAACCGCATTGCGACCGCCTGAGCCGGGAGAGGTTGAGCCCCCCGGTCATGGGCCTGACCTGAAAGCGGTGAAGGGGCAGGAAACCGCGAAACGCGCGCTCGAAATCGCGGCCGCGGGCGGGCATAATCTGCTGATGAATGGCCCGCCGGGCTCGGGCAAATCGCTGCTCGCATCCTGCATGCCGGGAATTTTGCCGCCGCTCACGCCTTCGGAGGCGTTGGAGGTTTCAATGGTGGCATCAGTTGCCGGTACGCTCGAAGGCGGCAAAATGTCGCGCACGCGGCCCTACCGCGATCCGCATCATTCCGCGTCCATGCCCGCGCTGGTTGGTGGCGGGCTGAAAGTGCGGCCCGGCGAGGTGAGCCTTGCACATTTGGGCGTATTGTTCCTCGACGAGCTTCCGGAATTTCAGCGCGGTGCGCTTGATAGCTTGCGGCAACCGCTGGAAACCGGCGAAGTGAGCGTCGCGCGGGCGAATAGCCACGTGACTTTTCCGGCGAATGTGCAGCTGATCGCGGCGATGAACCCTTGCCGGTGCGGGCATTTGGGTGATGCGGCTTTGGCTTGTTCCCGCGCCCCGCGCTGTGCGGCAGATTATCAGTCGAAAATTTCAGGGCCGCTGCTCGACCGGATTGACCTGCATGTCGAGGTGGAGGCGGTGAGCGCCGCTGACCTGGTTATGCCGCCACCTGCTGAAGGGTCTGCTGACGTTGCGGCGCGCATATTGGCCGCGCGCGAAAAACAAACCGCTCGGCTTGAGGGCGGTGCGGCGCGCACCAATGCGGAGCTGGATGGTGATGCGTTAGAACAATATGCAACACCGGATGAGGCCGGACAGAAATTGCTGGCCCAAGCCGCCGAGGCAATGCGGCTGTCGGCGCGCGGCTATACGCGTATTTTGCGGGTGGCCAGAACCATTGCCGATTTGTCTGACGCTCCCTCAGTGGGGCGCATTCATGTGGCTGAGGCGCTATCCTACAGGCGGCAAGCACCGCGAAATTAGAAAAAATGAAATAGTATTTGATATTGCGAACTAATAGCAATAAAGCTCTCTTACACCGTTTCATGAGGGAGTTTGCCATGCCGTATGATCTCAATATGCTATTGAAGGCGCAGGACTTGCGCGATCTTACACGAATGCAGATGCATATGATCGTCTCGCTGCGCCTATGTGCGATTGGGCGGAAAAATGGTGCGGATATATTCGAGATGATGACATTGCGCTTTGGCGGCACCGCGCCCGCCAAAGCGATGCTGTCGCTGGCATCAGTGCTCGGCGATGCATGGCCGGAAAGCTTCACCATCTCGCGGCCCTGCTGCGTCATGGTGACGCCGGACGAAATGCTCGCGGCGCAAATGCTGCATCATGTGCAAGTTGGCGACAGAAGAGGGTTTGCCGAAACCTGCGCTGAAATGATACCGCCTGTAAAGCATGACGATATTTTCGCCGCGATGGCCTATTTTGCCGGAGAGTTAAGCGCCACTATGGCAGCGCGTATCAATGGTTAGGCGGTTGCCGCCATCTTCTCGCCAGTAAACTGCCCAAGCACAAAACGCAGCGCCATCAGGCCGGTGAGCCACAGCACATCGTTTAGCGCTACAGCGGACACGATCTCTGCCGAGAAATTCTCTGCGCCGCCGCCGACGCTTGCATAGGCGCGTAAGGCGACTTGATAGGTGGCAAATGCGCCAACCCATGCCAGCGGCGTACCAAAGGCAAGATTACCCTTCATTTTGGTGAGAACAAGCTTGGCCGCACCAAAGGCCAGAAGCGTAGCGCCTAGGATGGCGATGCCGTGGCCAACCGCCTGCGCGTCCCAAGGGAATGACAGCAGGAAAAAGCCTATGGCCTGATTAACTGCCCAAACAGAGGCAACGAGCGCCAGCCCGTTACGCGGCTTCATGGTGAGCGCCGCCAAAGTTGCAAAGGCAGCGAAAGGGAAAATACATGCAAGCGCCATGCAGCCCAAAATGGTGGCTACCGCTAGCGAAGTCGGCCAGGCCGCCTTGTTCATTATGCTCGAATTATCCATGTCATTTCCCTTTTCATTCATTGCTGCATTAGCGGCCTTTGCCGGTCAACTCAATCGCGTTAAAACCTAGCGCGTACCCCGACATATCCGGCACGGCCCGCCGTTCCGAAATTCGCCACTGTTTGATAGTCCACATCAAATAGGTTTTCGACGCGGCCATAAATTTCGAAAGCATCTGATACCGGATAAACCGCACGCAATGATGTCAGTGCGTAGCCATCCAGACGCGTGAAATTGCCATTATCGTCAAAGCTGTCGCCAACCAGATTAACCGTGCTGCCCAATCTCACACCGATGGGCGTGGTCCAGTCGGCCGAGATGCTCGCGCTATCAACCGGACGGCGCGCGAGACGGTTGCCGAATTGCCCGCCGGGCGAGCGATTCTCTGCATCGACCAGCGCATAAAAACCGCTAACCGTGAAATTATCACTGGGCCGGATTTCTAGTTCCAGTTCCAAACCTTTGGCGCGCACTCGCTCAATATTTTCCGACTGGAATGTCGCGAAGCTAAAGGTGATTTGATTATTTGACCGGCGGTTGAAATAGGTCGCTCGCGCGGTCACGGCATTGTCCAGAAAGCTATGCTCTATTCCGGCGTCAAAATTGCGGGCGGTTTCGGGAAGCAGCGCCGGATTGCCGAAAAAGACTGGAACAGACTCAGTTAGCGTGGGTGCACGAAAACCCTCGGCATAGGTGGCGCGAAAGACGGTTTGGCCATCATTCGGCGTATAGGCCGCGTTGGCTCCAAAGGTCGTTTCGCCGCCATAGAGATTGTAATCGTCATACCGCACACCGCCGGTCAGTGTCAGGCCGCTGGCTGGCCGGACGATAAGTTGCCCAAAACCGCTGGTCACTTTGCTGCTCGCTATATTGGGCGCAGTGGCTCCGCCAGCGGGGAAGAATGTGCTCGCCTCGCTGCGTTCATGTTCCAGCCCGAATACAAGCGTTGCCAAATCGCCCGCCATGTCGATGCTGCCATGATATTCGAACCGATCTATCGTGCCATCGAGCTGGTTATCGCTGAAGGTGATAGCGCCGCCTGCCGCGTTGCTTGTGCCCTTCCGGTCGATATCGGTGCGCGTATAGCTTAACCGGTTGCGAAACCGACCATCCAGAAAATCTGCGTGCAGCCCGACATAGCCGACAAATTGTTCAGTGCGGATTTCGGGGGGTGAATTTGGATCGCGCGGGAAGGTTTCATCAAATTCGACCGTGCCGTTATTATAATATCCACGCAGATCGATGGAGATATTGTCAGATAGCGCAATGTCGAGTTTTCCGTTGGCGCTGAAATTTTCATATCCATCGCGCTCGGCTCCGCCTTCAAGCGCAGAAATACCATCGGTCCGGTAATATCCGCCGCCAATGCTGCCCGATATTATGCCGGACGTGCCGGAAATATTGGCGGAGGCGGATCCAGTGTCAAAGCTGCCATATTCGGCGCTCACGCGTCCGCCAAAGCTGCCAGTCGGAGCGGCGGTGCGGATATCGACAACGCCGCCAATGGCCTGACTGCCCCAGATTACGGAATTGGGTCCGCGCAATATTTCCACGCGGTCGATATTGCCGGTCAGGAGGTTTCCGAAGTTGAAGGCGGCGTTGGGCGAGGATGGGTCGTTAAGGCGGACGCCGTCGATCAGCACCAGCGTTTGCGATGAATTGCCGCCGCGAATGAAGGCGCTCGACACTTGTCCAACCCCGCCGTTGCGGGCGACCGACACGCCGGGAACTTCGCGTAGTGCGTCGCTGATGACGGCAATCTGCTTTTGCTCAAGATCATCGCGGGTGACTACGGTAATGGCGTTGCCGCTATCTTCTACAGGTTGTTCAAAGCCGCTAGCGGTCACGATAATGTCGTCGCTTTTTGGCAAAGCGATTGTGCTATCGTCGATGAAAATGGCTTCATCTGCTGGCATATTGTCTTGCGCCGATGCGACAGTGGGCAGCAGGGCAAGCGCAGCCGCTGTATATCTCAAATAGGTCACTTAAATTCTCCTTCGCGTGACGTTTCATTTCATGCCGTCATGCAAGGGAAACCCCCGTCCGTTCGGTACACCTCGCCCGCGCGGAAAAACGACCAGATGTGGCAGGTCTCCTGGCTCCCGGGTCACTATTTCCGCGCCGCCTTCCCGAATTGCTTCAGTGGCATTTGGCGCGAAAACTCGCCGGTCACAGTTGCGAGGGCAGCTTTGGATTACGCGGTGGTCAAGCCAGCGCTTCCAAATTCCCTTTTCATGGCGCGTATCGGCGCCAACCACATTTGTGAGGCGGCCTATAGGACGGCATATCGCCATTTGGCAAGCTGCATCGATATCAACGCTTCCCTTTCTTAATCGCTCGGTTAAACAGGAGAGAGAAGGGAGAATCGACAATCAATATCGCGCCGCTTAACTTTGCGACTTTGCCTGATGAGGCGGAGGCATTGCGCGCGCCCGTCCGCGATCTGATCGCGCGGGAATGCGGCGACATGAGTTTGCCGCAGCGTTCGCGCACATGGATGGGGCATAGCGCCGATTTCAGCCGCGCGATGGCGAAAGCGGGGTTTGTGGGCCTCACGCTGCCTACCGAATATGGCGGGCGCGGTCTTGGACCATTTGCGCGGTTTGTCGTGGTGGAGGAATTGCTTTCCGCTGGCGCTCCCGTTGGCGCGCATTGGATTGCCGACCGGCAAAGCGCGCCATTGCTGCTGAAATTCGGCAGCGAAGAACAACGGCAAAAATATGTACCGCCTATTTGTGCGGGCGAGATTTTCTTCTCCATCGGGATGAGCGAGCCGGGTGCGGGCAGCGATTTATCTGCGGTCAAGAGCAAGGCCGATCTGCAAGATGACGGCGGCTGGATATTAAACGGCCAGAAAATTTGGACCAGCGGCGCGCATCTCAATCACTATCTTATCGCGCTGGTCCGCACATCCGGCGATGCGAGCAGCCGCCATGCTGGCCTGTCGCAATTTATCGTCGACCTATCTCTACCCGGTGTGACCGTGCGGCCTATCAAAGACCTGAATGGCGACGAGGATTTTTGCGAGATTTTCTTCGACAATGTCCGGCTGGATGCGGGCTGCCTTGTTGGCGATGAAGGCGCTGGCTGGGCGCAGGTTACTGCCGAACTCGCCTTTGAACGCAGCGGACCGGAGCGGATTTATTCCAGCGCGGTTTTGCTTGATGCCTGGATCAAACATGTGACGGCGCAAGACGGTGCCGGCGAAGCTCGGATCAGACAGATTGGCATGCTGACGGCTGAACTGGCTGCACTTCGCCAATTGTCGATTGCGGTGACGGCGGAACTGGAGGCGGGCAGCAGTCCGGTTGTTGAGGCGGCACTGGTCAAGGATTTGGGCACCGGATTTGAACAGAAAATTCCGCATATCATTGCCGATGATCTGGCCAGCCATCCCGATGAAGAGATTTTAAGCGAGCTGACCGCAACCGTCAAACTGCTCCAGCATATCTCGCCCAGCTTTTCCCTGCGCGGAGGTACGCGGGAAATTTTACGCGGCATGATCGCGCGCGGGTTGGGGATGCGGTGATGGATATTGCAGAGCTCTTGACCCCATTTGAACGCTTGCTTGCCGAGCATTATGCGCCCGAAAAACTGCGCGCGATGCAGGGCGATGATGCGCTAGTGTCGGAAGCACAGACTGCGGTTGAAGCGTCCGGCTTTCTGGATGTGATGCGCGCTGAAAGCGATGGCGGTGCAGGGCTCCCCTTGTTGGCGGTAGAACCGCTCATGCGCGCGATTGGAGCGCAAGCCGCACCGGCATCATTGGCGGTTGCGATGCTGGAGCGTGCAGTGGGTAGTCGAGTCTCTCAGGAATTATCGGCAGTCGCCCATTCCGTTTTAATCGCGGGCGCGCTGGAGAAGCTGCTCGCAATCTGCGTGGATTATGCAAATATGCGCGAACAATTTGGCAAACCCATTGGTAAGCAACAATCGTTGCAGCACCAACTGGCATTACTCGCCGAGCAAAGCGCGTTGGTGCGTATCGCGTCGCAATATGGCTGTGCAGCCGGGCTTGAGGTGAAAGCGGAACGCGCGGCGGTGGCCAAGCATACTGCAAGCGCCGCTGTACCGCTTGCCGCTTCGGTCGCTCATGCAGTTTACGGCGCCATCGGGATAACGGCTGAACATGACCTACAGCTTTGGGTGACGCGGCTTTATGATTGGCGCGATGCTTGCGGCTCGGAAAGCAAGTGGGCAGATGTTATTGGAAAAGCCCGGCTTACAGATGGCACGGCCATGTCCGTTGATTTTGTGCGGAGCATTTGAAAACAAACTGCGCTAACAATGATGCAGGGAATCGAAGAGGAGAAGGCAAGACATGGAAATGGCGGCAATTGGCTTTGGAGAAGCGCAGATCGAAATTCTTGATCAGGCTACAAATTTCTGCCGCGAACGCTCGCCCATCGACAAGGTGCGAGAGTTGATGGACAGCGACACTGGTTTTGATGCGGCACTATGGACCGAGATGGCGGAGCTTGGCTGGATGGGCATTGCCATTCCGGAAGCGCATGGCGGCATAGGCCTATCGCTGGCGGATGTGGTTCCGGTGGCCGAACAGATGGGCCGCAATATGCTGTCTTCGCCTTTCGCCGCGACCACGCTGGCGGCGCAGGCTTTGCTTGCTGGCGGCACCGAAGCGCAGCAATCTGAATGGCTGCCCAAACTCGCCAGCGGGACGATTGCTACACTGGCTTTGCAGGAAGAACATGGCGATTGGGATTTGACCCATGTTGAAGCAAAAGCCGTGCGTAATGGCGATAGCATTACCCTATCTGGCAAGAAGCTGGTGGTGCAATGGGTGGAAGCGGCGGAGCTAATCATAGCTACCGTTTCGCTCGATGGCGCGCCTGCATTGGCACTGATTACCAAAGCCGATCTGCCAGAAGGCGCACTTCGCCGCGAGGCTATTATTGACGAGACAAAACGCAGCGCAGCGCTCACGCTGGACGGTATTTCCATTCCCGAAAGCCAGCTTCTCGGTCCCGCAAAGGCGGGCAGCGCATTAGCACATGTCGAGCTCGCTTCCGGCTTGCTGCAAGCCGCAGAAATGTGCGGCGGGACGCAGAGCGTTATCGACTATACCGTCGATTATCTCAAAACCCGCACGCAATTCGGCAAAGTCATTGGCAGTTATCAGGCGCTGAAACATCCCGCCGTTGATGCCTATGTGGATTATGAAAAGGCGCGGTCGCATTTGTATAGCGCTGCCCATAGCTTCGGCGATCAGGGTGCAGGCGAGGTGGCTGTCCGCATGGCCAAAGCATCAGCCGACAAAACATACAGCTTCGCCGCCGACCGCGCGATCCAATTCCACGGCGGCTTTGGCTTCACCCACGATTGCGATGCCGGCCTCCACCGCCGCGCCGCGATATTCCATGCCAGCCAGATGGGCGACGCCGCATGGCAACGCGCAAAGCTAGCGGATTTGCTGTTTGCGTGATTGTCTGATTTTCGGGGGAGAATGAAATGAGCGAAGCAGCGGCAGATGGCGATGCACCCATCAAAACCCAGAACGAAAAGCTGGTCATTGCGGCTTCCTCGCTCGGCACGGTTTTTGAATGGTATGATTTCTATCTCTACGGGCTACTTGCCGGATATATTTCGGTGCAATTCTTCGCGGGCGTCAATGAAACGACCGGGTTTATCTTCGCGCTGGCGGCCTTTGCGGCGGGATTTGCGGTGCGGCCATTTGGCGCGCTTTTCTTTGGGCGGATTGGCGACCTTGTCGGGCGCAAGAATACGTTTCTGGTGACGATGGGCCTTATGGGTCTTTCGACATTTCTGGTCGGCCTGCTGCCTGCCTATGCCAGCATCGGCGTGGCGGCTCCGATCATACTGGTTGGTTTGCGGCTGGTGCAGGGGCTTGCGCTGGGCGGTGAATATGGCGGCGCGGCGACTTATGTGGCGGAACATGCACCCGAGGGAAAACGCGGGCTGTATACCAGCTTCATTCAGACCACGGCGACGATGGGATTGTTTGCCGCGCTCCTCGTGGTGATCGGCACGCGCACATTGATGGGTGAGGAAGCGTTTAGCGCATGGGGCTGGCGCATACCGTTTCTGATTTCGATGCTGCTGCTAATCGTATCGCTATGGATACGCATGCAATTGGATGAAAGCCCGGTTTTCAAGAAAATGAAGGCCGAAGGTAAAACGTCCAAGGCTCCGCTGACTGAGTCGTTTGCGCGTTGGGGCAATTTGAAATGGGTGCTGGCCGCATTGCTTGGCGGTGTCGCCGGGCAAGCGGTGGTCTGGTATACGGGGCAGTTTTATGCGCTGTTCTTTCTTGAGAAGATGCTCAAAGTTGATGGCGCGACGACCAATATTATGATCGCGATCGCGCTGATTATCGGGACGCCATTTTTCATTTTCTTCGGCTGGTTGTCGGACAAGATCGGGCGCAAGCCAATTATCCTGACCGGCTGCGCGTTGGCAGCGATTAGCTATTTCCCCGCTTTCCATGCGCTCACCGACGCGGCCAATCCGGCGATGGCAAAGGCGCAGATTGAAGCGCCCGTTGTGGTAACGGCGGATCCCGATAGCTGTTCGTTGCAGTTTGACCCGATTGGCAAAAACAAGTTCGACGGCAGCGGCTGTGACATTGCCAAAAGCTATCTCGCAAAAACCGGTATAAGCTATCAAAATGTCAGCGACGCTGGCGTATCCGGCACAGCGGCAACGGTTTCTATTGGTGACAAATCCTATCCGGCACCTGCACTGGATGCGTTGGATGGCGAGGCAAAGGCCTCCGCGATTGCATCTTACCGGGAGACATTGGGCAAAGCCGCCGCCGATGCGGGCTATCCGGCCAAGGCCGATGATGCGCAGATCAACAAGCCTTTGGTGGTCGCGATCCTGACTTATCTCGTGCTGTTGGTGACGGCGGTATACGGCCCGATTGCGGCGATGCTGGTGGAGCTGTTCCCCAGCCGTATTCGCTATACATCCATGTCGCTGCCCTATCATATCGGCAATGGCTGGTTTGGCGGGTTCCTTCCCACCACCGCCTTCGCGATGGTCGCGGCTACGGGCGATATATATTACGGCTTATGGTATCCGGTCGTCATTGCGGCGCTGACGGTAGTGGTCGGGCTGCTATTCCTACCCGAGACATTCAAGCGCAAGATTGATCACTAGGCAGTCGTACTTTTGAAGGTCCACCTTTCCAACCCGCTGGGTTGGCAAGGCCGACTGGTCGTCGCGCCTTATTGGCGCGAAGCCAAGCTGGCGGATGCCAGTGTCCGGCGATTGAGGTCAAACAAAAATGGCGCACCCGGCAGGACTCGAACCTGCTGCCTCAAGATTAGAAGTCTCGCGCTCTATCCAGATGAGCTACGGGTGCGCACTGGAGCAGCCAATAACCACTTTGCGCGGGGATGCAAAGCTGGTTATGGATTGAGCCATGAGTGAAGACATAAATTCGGGTGCAATCGACGCTGGTTCGGCAAGCGGGCGGCAATTTCGTTATTATGATTTTGTGATGGCGGCATTTGTTGCGATCCTGCTTTTGTCCAATGTCATCGGTGCGTCGAAATTGGCGGTCATAGAAATTGGCGCGAGCGAATTTGTGTTTGGTGCCGGCATCCTGTTTTTCCCGATTGGCTATGTGATAGGCGATGTGCTGACAGAGGTTTACGGGTTTGCGCGTGCGCGGCGTGTGATCTGGACCGGCTTTGCCGCACTTATCTTCATGGTGTTCATGAGCTGGCTTGTCGTCGCAATGCCGCCAGCCGATAGCTGGGATGGGCAGGCAGCTTACGAACAAGTATTCGGGCAGGTCTGGCGCATTGTCGCGGCATCAATCACCGCATTTTGGGCAGGCGAATTTGTGAATAGTTTTGTCATGGCAAAGATGAAGCTGTGGACACGGGGCAAGCATCTTTGGACGCGCACCATCGGTTCAACAATAGTCGGGCAGGGCGTGGACAGCATGATATTCTATCCGTTAGCATTCCTTGGTGTTTGGGAAACGGGAGCAGTGATCATGGTCATGTTTACAAACTGGGGCCTGAAGGTGCTTTGGGAAGTCATTCTGACACCAGTCACTTATGCCGCCGTCGGCTGGTTAAAAAAACGCGAAGGCGTTGATATATTTGACGAAGATACCAACTTCTCACCCTTCCACGTGAATCTATGAATATTGTAGATTTCAGCTTTCTGTTTCAGGATTTTAAACTGTATCTGGTCGAGGGCGCTGATCTCGCCAGAGATGCGCTGCATATCCATATTGGGCTCGCCATATTCGTGCTTGCGCGGCTGCTTTGGCGCTGGCGGGGTGGTTGGTTCTTTGCATGGACGCTGGCGCTTGCAGTAACGCTTGGCGGAGAATGGTTAGATTCGCTCAATGAAGATCCGGCCAATGCCGCCATTACGGAGCCTGAACATTGGCGCGATATCTGGAACACAATGTTATGGCCGACAATATTGCTGTTTATCGGCCGCTGGCTGCAGCCTAAAGCCAAAACGCCAGAAGCGGCGGCAGACGAAAATTCAGGCGATCTCTCGGATGAGTCCCTCGAGCATCCGCCGACCATCTGAACCGCCCTGCATCGCTTCAATCATGCGTTCGGGATGCGGCATCATGCCCAGCACGTTGCCAGCATCGTTTAATATGCCCGCGATATTGCGCGCCGATCCGTTCACATCTTCGGCATAGCGAAAGGCAACACGGCCTTCGCCTTCCAACCGGTCTAGCGTCGCATCATCGGCAAAATAATTGCCATCATGATGCGCCACGGGAATGATGATTTCTTCGCCTGCGTCATAGCGGCTGGTAAAAATGGATTGGCTGTTTTCAACCTTCAATTTCACATCACGGCAAACGAAGCGAATGCCCGCATTGCGCATCAACGCGCCGGGGAGAAGCCCGCTTTCGGTTAAAACCTGAAATCCATTGCACACGCCAAGAACCGGAACGCCGTTACCGGCAGCAGCAACCACCGATTTCATGATAGGGGATTTCGCCGCCATTGCGCCTGAACGTAAATAGTCGCCGTAGGAAAACCCGCCCGGCACAGCTATCAAGTCCAATCCATCCGGCAGCGCGCTATTGCCATGCCACACGATTGATGTGTCGGCACCGGTCACGTCTCGAATCGCGACGGCCATGTCGCGGTCGCAATTTGATCCGGGGAATTGAATAACGGCAGCACGCATGCGTCTACCCCTCAATCTCGAAATTTTCGATTACGGTGTTGGCGAGTAGCTTCTGACACATTTCTTCCATCTGCGCTTTGCTGATGCCCTCTTCATGCTCCAGCTCGATCAAGCGTCCGGCACGGACATCATTCACGCCATCAAAGCCCAAGCTTTCCAGCGCATGATGGATGGCCTTTCCTTGCGGGTCCAGAACACCATTTTTCAGGGTGACAAAGATACGCGTTTTCATGGAAGCCGCCTCGCAAATGAGAGTGTCTGATTATCAGTTGCATTTCCTATAGAAGCCCGCGCGAAGGGTGCAAGGGGTTGAAATCCTATTTCGCGCCATTCTTTTGCGTTGCATCAGCTTTTACCAGCGTTTCGGGCAGTGACCTGAAAATATAGCTGTCTTTGTTTTTGAGGAACCGGATGGCGGCTTGATGTATGTCTGCGGCCGAAATCGATTTGAAAACCGCCTCGCTTGTCCGGAACCGATCAAGGCGGTCGGGCCGCGTTTGCGCCAATGCCGCGAGCCCGATCCAGGTGCGGTTATTCTTTCGCCAATCAAGATAGGATTCCAGGACCGGCTTCCTTGCACGTTCAAATAGATCGTCGTCGGCAGGCGCCGTTACCATCTCGGCAATAATCGCCTCAACCGTATCTTCTATAGCCGCCAAATCTTTTGGGTCGCCGCTGGTTGAAATGGAAAATGTGCCGCGGCCCGGATAAATATCCGACATATAGGCGCTGGCAGAGCCGCCATAGCTCGCGCCCAGCTTTTCACGCAGCTCATCAAGCAAGCGAATTCGAACCACCCGCGCCAGAAGGTCCATCGTCATATCAAGCTTATGGTCCTTGCCGTCCGTAGTTGGCCAGGCCCGGCGCCAGCTTAGCTGGTTTGCCTCGCCCTTATGCGGGATTTCATGAATGCCGGTGGAGGCGGACCATTTGGTTTGGCGCGCCGCTTCGTAATCATCGGCGGCGGCAGACCGTTGAGGCAAAGCACCAAAAGTCTTTGCGACGAACGCGATAGCTTCTTCTTCATCAAGATCGCCGACCAGACCGATTTCAAGGCGATTTTTGGAAAGGCTGTCGCCAAGTATGGCCTTTAGCTGATCAAGATTATGCGCCTTTACCGTTTCGAGAGGCGGCAATGAAAAGCGCGGGTCATTATCGGTCAATATTCTATTATAGGCGATATTGAGCGCCGTACCCGGTGTTGAATCAAATCTAGCATAGCGCTCCTCCAAAGGCCGCCGGTAAAGCCGGAGCGCTTCTTCGCGGTAGCCAGGATAGGCCGTATAGGCCGCAAGCAACTGCAGCTGGGTTTCCAGATCGGCAGATGCGATGGTGCCGGACCCGCGGAAAAATTCGTCGCTGGCGGAAAGCGATGCACGCACAGTTTTTCCGGCAAGTACCGACCTCAGCTCGTCATAGTCATGCGCCTCTAGCCCGCCGGAAATATAGGTTCCGTTCATCAGGGATGTCAGCGCAGCCTTGTCTTTTCCAAATGATAATTCGCCGCCTGCAATCCGGATCGAAAAGCGAATTCGGTCGTCTTCAAACGCGGTTTTCTTGATGTTGAGCAGCACGTTGTTTTTGAAACGCACGGTGCGAATGCCAAGGTCATCAATGCGGCTGTCTTTGGCGATTTCTCCCGCTTTGCCAAAATCGGTATAGGCAAATTCTTTGGCATCGCGTTTGACGGGAGGTTTAACGGCGAGCTTCCGGCTTTCGTTAAATATCGAAAGCAGTTTGTTCGGGTCGCCCGCCTTCTTGGCTTGGAAAAATAATAATGGCCGGTCGAGTTTGCCATACCAGTTTGCAAACTCGCTATTGATGGCTTCGCCGGTTAGGAGTGGCTTGATCGACAGCCATAGCAATTGCAGATCGGCGGGATCATTTAATACATTATCGCCAAGCCCCACAAGCGCGCCGGCAAAGGCTCGGCTGGGCCGCGTCGCTGCGCCATTTGCGGCATTGATATAGTTTGCATCCAGCCGTTTGATCTGTTCCAAAATCTCTTTGGCGGTAAATCCATATTGTGCCGCTTGGCGGATTGTCTGCTCAATGACCGGCAGCATTTGTTCGGATGCACCGTCCTTGACGGCCATATTCAATCCGACTGTCGCGAGATTATCACACAGCCCTAATGAGAAACCCAAACCTGCGCCAAGCAATGGAATATCTTCCTTGCGCCGTTTGCGGTTTATCCGTTCGCGAATTATCGCACCAGCAATCCGGATTTTGCTTTCGAGCAATGCCCGGCTGAAATTATCCGGCCGTATCTTGTCGGGTAATATCTGGACGATCCCTATCCGTTCGACCAGTTTGGGATGCGTAAACTGGCTTGCTGCGCTGGAACGGTTGGTGTTGAAACCACATGTGTCAAAGTCAGCAAGTGGCGGGCCGTCATTTTTCCAGCTGGAAAATTTCTCTACGATCATCTTTTCAATTGCAGCGGGGTCAATTGGCCCAACAACCACAATGCGCGTTCGGTCTGGCCGGTACCATTTGGCATAGAGCGCCTTCATCTTTACAGCTTCAGCATTTTCAAGGACAGATTTTTTGCCAATCGGATAGCGGTTTGAGAAATAGCTGCCGGGATAAAGAAAGCTGCTGCGCGCGCGCCGCGCCTGATAGGAGTAATTTTCGCGTTGGCGCATTTCGGCAATCACCACGCCGCGCTCCCTGTCGACAGCACCCGCATCAAAAGTAATTTCGCTGGCCGTCTCGCGCATCAGGAAGAACGCCTTGTCGATCAGCTGCAGGTCGGGGCGGGGTAGATTGAGCTTGTATGTTGTTTGGGTAAATCCAGTGGAGGCATTGGTGTCCGCGCCAAAGGCCAACCCCAGCCGTTCGAGCATTTTCACCATTTCGCCTTCGGGCACATTGGTCGTTCCGTTAAACGCCATATGCTCGATAAAATGAGCCAAGCCCTGCTCATCGTCGGCTTCGGCGGCAGACCCGAAATCAAGCGCCATGCGGACCAGCACTTGGTTCTGCGGGCGTTTGTTGGGGCGAATGGCGTATATCAACCCATTAGGCAGCTTGCCGTAAATGACGCTTTGATCGGGCTTCAGGTCAGATGTTTCGGCATTCCACGGCGCAGTGCGCTCTGCACCAGTGGGAGGCGCGGGATGTTTTCCGGTAGCAAAAACCGGGGTAGAAAAAGCAAATAGCAAGACGCCGATTAACGCGCCGAAAGAAAGTCTGATCATAGCGATAACCGTTACGCATTCCTATCTGAATGGCAACTGTCTGTTAGGCGGCCTAGTTTTCTTTTTTGCCCTTTTTCGCGCGGTGGCTGTCGAGATCGAGCACAGCAGAATCGCCTTCTTCGGGCAGCAGGCCCAAACGGCGCGCAACCTCCTGATATGCTTCGACCTCTCCGCCCAGATCGCGGCGGAAACGGTCTTTGTCCAGTTTCTCTCCGGTTTCAATATCCCACAGACGGCAGCCATCGGGGCTGATTTCATCGGCCAGAATAATGCGGGAGAAATCGCCGTCAAACAAACGGCCAAACTCAAGTTTGAAATCAACCAGTTTAATGCCGATTCCGGCAAACATACCGCAGAGAAAATCATTGATACGGATTGCCATGGCGGCGATATCCTGCATCTCTTCCTGCGTCGCCCAGCCGAAACAGGCGATATGTTCTTCGGCAATCAACGGATCGCCCAAAGCGTCGTCTTTATAGCAATATTCAAGCAAAGTGTGCGGCAATGGCTTGCCTTCTTCGATGCCCAGCCGCTTGGTTAGCGATCCTGCGGCGACGTTGCGCACGATAACTTCGATAGGAACAATCTCTACCTGTTTGACCAGCTGCTCGCGCATGTTGAGGCGGCGGACAAAATGGGTCGGGATGCCGATATGCGCCAGCCGCGTGAAGATATGCTCCGACACACGGTTGTTGATGACGCCCTTGCCAGCAATATTGCCCTTCTTGGCGGCGTTGAAAGCGGTCGCGTCATCCTTGAAATATTGGATGATCGTGCCAGGCTCAGGGCCTTCATACAAAATCTTGGCCTTGCCTTCATATATCTTGCGGCGCTGGGTCATGGCATATTGCCCCTTCAATCGAAAAATTTACCCCGGCAGGAGCGGGCCTTCTGTGAAAAGACTCGGCGCTGCCGGGGCGTTTTTTTATCTATAGGCGTTCAATTGCGCCGGGGCAATCAACTCTCTTCAGCGGCCTCCACGATAGCGTCCTCATCTCTACGCCAGAAGCGGAAGCGCCAGCCAAATTTGCGCCTGCTCCAAAGCAACAACCCGATGATAAGCGCCCATGGCAGCAGGAAGATAAATGCGCTGATGATAAAGGCTATTGTCATGCCCAGCATCGACCCTGCTGACCCGATGGCATAGCGAATAGGTTCAAAGAATCCGCCTGCCGAAGGCGACCCAGCACTGTACCGGATAGTCATTTTGCTAAAGGCCACACGGCCGCGCATTTCGGCAAGCCAGCTTTGCGCCTGATCAATCTCTTCATTCACCGCCGCGACGCCGCGTTCGGCCTGAACCAGCTCGGATACTTTTCCTGACCGGTTTGTCAGGATTTCCATCAGACGGTCGCGTAGCACCGTGCGGGCGCGCAACCGCGCTTCTGTATCGACCATTTGTTTCGATAGGTCATCGCCTTCGATGGATGTGTCTATCGGCTCTCCGCCTTTGCTTTCAGCCAGCTTGCCCAATTCTTCGCCAAAGCCGCGTGCCTTTGGGGCGGCCACTTCAATCTCAAGCATCGCGGTGGCATAATCGCCCTCGCTGCCCGATTGTGACATATTCAGGATGCGGCAGCCGCGCGGCCCCTTGCTTTCACACAGATCGGCATGGGCCTTTTGCAGGTCGGGAATTTCGCTCGCGCCCATACGGAAACCATATTGATAGGTATAGGCCATTTGCGGAAGGGACACTTTGATATCGGCGGAGGGAACGTCTGTCGCCTCTCCACCTGCGCCGTCCGCAACCGCTTCAGCAGTGTCAGCAGCCGCCTCTGCGGCTTCTTCCGCTGGGGCCTCTGTCTGGACATCCAGCCGCTGGACAGCGCTCTCCTTTGCCTCGTAAGAAGTTTCCTGGCTTTGCCCGCAGCCCACAAGCAAGCCGCAGATAAAGATACTGGTGACAGCAGCAATACGCATGTTAACTCTCCTCCCATGCAATACAAGCATACGATGATACATTATTACATGATAATGGGAAGCGAAAAATTATGACATCGCCCTACGCAGCTATCGATGGCCTTATGAAGACGCTCTATGCTGCCATTTCCGGACCTTCTGGCGGGCAGGATTGGGAACGTGACCGTGAAATCTATCATCCCGACGCCTTAATCACACGGACACGGATCGTCGATGGCTTACCTGTGGCATTTACCTTCACTTTTGATGAATTTGTCGAAGCCACAATCCCGCTGCTCGCCGGACGCAGTTTTTACGAGATCGAAACCGACCGCGTAACCGATATTTTCGGTCAGATCGCGCATGTCTATTCGGTCTATGAAGCCCGCGAAACGCCGGAAAGTACAGAGCTGGAATTTCGCGGCGTGAATATGGTGCATTTGTGGAATGACGGGATTGTCGGCGCAGACGGGGTGGGCGTGAAGGGGGATGGCTCGCCGTCGCGTTGGTGGGTGATGAGCATCATCTGGGATAATGAGCGTGAGGGGCTTGCTCTGCCGGGTAGCTGGGGCGGGAAACGCGTTGCCGATTGATCTTCAACTGATGCTCCGGGCCTATGAAAATGGCATATTCCCGATGTCGGATGCGCGCGATGATCCCGATACATTCTGGGTTGAGCCCAAGACGCGGGCGATATTGCCGCTGGGTGGGCTGCATGTGTCGCGTTCGCTAGCAAAGACGGTGCGGCAGGACCGGTTTGAGGTAAAGGCTGACACTGCATTTGCCGATGTGATCGAAACCTGCGCCGAAGACGCCGATGATCGCCGGGAAACATGGATCAATGCCGATATAGAAGATGCTTTTATCCGGCTGCACAAGGCCGGCATAGCCCATAGCGTTGAATGCTGGCACGGCGGAGAGCTGGTCGGCGGGCTGTATGGGCTGGCCGTTGGCCGTGCTTTCTGCGGCGAAAGCATGTTCAGCCGGAAAACCGACGCATCAAAGGTTGCATTGGTCTGGCTGGTTGCGCGATTGCGGCTGGGCGGGTTTCAG
>CAKZNA010000221.1 GCA_937129355.1 uncultured Sphingomonadales bacterium
TGACGATACGTGGCGGTGATTGGTTCGCATCCGAATGCAATAAGGCTGGCGTCGACGGGGTGATCTGTGTCGATCTGCCACCGGAAGAAGACGGAGAGCTTGGCCCTGCCCTGCGCAGCACCGGCATCGACTTTATCCGCCTCGCAACGCCCACCAGCGATGCAGCGCGCTTGCCGCAAATATTGGAGGGCGCATCAGGCTTTCTCTATTATGTCAGCGTGGCAGGTATCACCGGACAGCAACAGGCCGCACAGGCGAGTATCGAGGCAGCCGTCACGCGCTTCAAACAAACCACCGACCTTCCTATTGCCGTGGGCTTTGGCATTCGCACACCCGAGCAAGCCGCCGACGTCGCTCGCGTTGCCGACGGCGTGGTCGTGGGCAGCGCCATCGTTGAATTGGTGGCGCAGCATGGCAGCAATGCCGCTGGCGCCGTTCGGGATTATGTGGCATCACTTAGCGCAGCAATTGCAACCGCAAGGACTTAATATATGAACTGGGTCAACCGCGTAAAAAACGCCATTCCCTTTATTGCAAAACGCGAGAGCGCGGAAACGCTCTGGCATAAATGCAAGGGCTGCGAGAATATGATTTTCCTTAAAGAATATGAGGAGAATCAGTCGATTTGCCCGAAATGCGAACATCATGGCCGTATTGGCGCAGAGGCGCGGTTCGAAGCACTGTTTGACGATGATGGCTATAAGCTTCTTCCCATGCCGGTGGTCGCCAAAGACCCGTTAAAATTCAAAGACAGCAAAAAATATACCGACCGGATAAAGACGGCGCGGGCAACAACCGGCGCTGAAGACGCAATGCAAAGCGCCCAAGGCAAAATTGACGGCCAGACAGCGGTTATCAGCGTGCAGGATTTCGCCTTTATGGGCGGATCGATGGGCATGGCCGTGGGTGAAGCATTCGTGCAGGCCGCCAAAGCCGCTTACAAGGCCAAAGCACCATATATCATCTTCACTGCTGCGGGAGGCGCGCGGATGCAGGAAGGTATTTTGAGCCTGATGCAAATGCCGCGCGCAACCGTCGCGATACAATTGCTGCATGATGCGGGCCTGCCCTATATCGTCGTGCTAACCGACCCGACTACGGGCGGCGTGACGGCGAGTTATGCGATGCTCGGCGATATCCAGATTGCCGAACCGGGCGCATTGATCGGTTTCGCCGGACAGCGTGTTATTGAACAGACCATTCGCGAGAAATTGCCCGAAGGGTTCCAGCGCGCCGAATATCTGCTTGAACATGGCATGGTCGATATGGTCACGCACCGGCATGAGCTACGCGATACGCTTTCACGCCTGATCGGATTCCTGATGGACACCAAGAAAGCTGCGTAAGCAGAAGGGTCGCAAATGCCCGACCATGCGATATCCCAACACCCTGCCGTACAGGCGCAGCTTGACCGATTGAACCTGTTGTCGCCTGGCCGAGATACATTGGGGCTTGAACGAATAACGGCGTTGTGTGAACGGCTCGGCAATCCGCAAGACAAGCTGCCGCCCGCATTTCATGTGGCGGGAACCAACGGCAAAGGGTCCACCTGCGCCTTCCTGCGCGCGGCTATCGAGGCATCGGGGCAAACCGCCCATGTTTATACGTCACCGCATCTGGTGCGGTTTAACGAGCGTATTCGTATTGCTGGCAAACTGATCGAAGATGAATTGCTCGCGGCCTTGCTGGAAGAGGTTCTGGATTCATCCCAAGGGCTAGACGCAAGTTTCTTTGAGGTAACAACTGCCGCCGCATTCCTTGCCTTTTCGCGCGCACCCGCGGATGCATGCATATTGGAAGTCGGGCTCGGCGGAAGGCTAGATGCCACCAACGTGATCGAGCGGCCAGCAGCCTGCGGCATCGCCGCGCTTGGCATCGATCATGAAGGGTTTCTGCTTTCACCGGAAGACAATGTTCCTGCAGACCCGATGGACAGGATTGCCTTTGAAAAGGCGGGCATTGCGAAGGCGGACACGCCGCTGATCACACAAAAATACCGCCCGTCAATGCAGATGGAAATTGCCAAACAGGCGATGTCGGTTGGTGCGCAAATGGTCGACCGCGGCGATGGGTGGGATGCCGCAGCCTATGAAGAGCAGCTGCATTACCGCGACGATGCCGGAAAGCTCACTCTTCCCCTGCCCCGCATGGCAGGCACGCATCAGGTCGATAATGCCGCGCTCGC
>CAKZNA010000222.1 GCA_937129355.1 uncultured Sphingomonadales bacterium
TAACTTCAATATCTGGGTTAATATTTCCAAAAGTTGCTACTAAATACAATAATGCACCTTGTACAATCATACCACCAGCAAAAGCACCTACCATTCTATATGAACCTAAACTTGCGCGTTCTTTATCATCACCAGTCATAACCGCCATCAACGCACCATAAGGTATATTATTGGCTGTGTACATAAGCGTAAAAAAGAGATACGTGATATATGCATAAATAATTTTTCCAGAAGCACTAAAGTCTGGGCTAGAAAAAAGTAGTACTAAACTTATGGCCAAGGGAATCGCTGTCCAAAGAATCCATGGTCGAAATTTACCGTATTTTGATTTGGTGCGATCGCCAATAATTCCCATCAGTATATCACTGATACCATCGCTAAAACGTGCTGTTAAAAACAGCACACCGACTGTCACTGGATCTAATCCAAACACGTCGGTATAGAATATGAACAAAAATGTTCCTACTCCTCGCCAGCCAATATTAGCTGCCGCATCTCCTAATCCGTAACCTATTTTCTCTTTAATGGAAACTTTATGGCTCATAATTATATAATTATTAGTCTTTAGTTTGAAAAAAATCGTGTTGAAATGCTTCCAGAACTTGAAGTTTTGGAAGCATTTAGTCTTTTAGAATAAAACCTATTATTGGACTATTTCAAGTAGCCCTTTTGCTAAAATGTTATTAGATGCAGATCCTACAAGTATTTCAAACTGCCCTGCTTCTACTTTCCAATCAGCAGCTGGATTTTTAAAATTCGGATCTAATTCCGCGACCATTGCTTTCATTTCTTTGACCGTTCCGCGTTCGTGGAGGAATTGCGGTTTTTGCCACGCAGACAAATCCGTTCCGTCAAAAAGAATGATGGCATCCGAAGGCGCAGATACGGTTATTCTCGACACGATGGGACTGGAGATATCTTCGGTCACGGATAGCGATGGCGGAAAACTGCCGTTTGAAATGGGCACGGCCAAAGAAGGAATGGGTGCACCGCTGACGATAACGATGGGCGACAAGCGCCAGATCGTGGTTGCTTACAAGTCTGGTCCGGACGCAGCTGCACTGCAGTGGTTGGTCCCCGAACAAACGGCTGGCGGCAAGCATCCCTATCTGCTCAGCCAAGGCCAGCCGACGCTGAACCGGACGTGGATACCGACGCAGGACAGCCCCGGCATTCGCCAGACATGGGAAGCGAAAATCACTGCTCCGGAGCCTTTGACTGTTGTGATGTCGGGCCTATCGGGCGGCGAACCGGCTAGCGCTGCTGAAGGAAGCCGGACTTTTAGTTTCTTAATGGACAAGCCCGTGGCGCCCTATCTGATTGCGATTGCGGCTGGCGATATCGTGTTCAAAGAATTGGGGCCTCGCTCGGGCGTCTGGACTGAACCCGTGATGCTCGACAAAGCGGCGGCAGAGCTTGCCGATACCGAAAAGATGATCGATGCAGCGGAGGAGCTTTATGGAGAATATCGCTGGGGCCGTTATGACATGATCGTTCTGCCGCCAAGCTTTCCCTATGGCGGGATGGAAAATCCGGTGATGACTTTCCTTACGCCCACTTTCATCGCTGGCGACCGCAGCTTGACCGGTCTGGTCGCGCATGAGCTGGCCCATAGCTGGTCCGGCAATCTGGTGACCAATGCCAATTGGTCGGACAGCTGGTTGAATGAAGGCACAACCAGCTATTTCGAAAACCGAATTATCGAGAAACTATATGGAACAAAGCGAGCGAGCCAGGAACGCGCGCTGAATTTTGCATCGATGGAAGATACGATTGCTGAAAAGGGTTCGGATTCTGCAATCACTGCGCTGCATCTAACCGGTGAAGAAGCCGGTCCTGACGGCGGGACAAGCGGTGTCATTTACGACAAAGGCGCGAGTTTCTTGCACACGGTAGAATCGATAGTCGGACGAGAAAAATTCGATATATGGCTGGAAAGCTGGTTTGACCGGCATGCTTTCCAACCCGCGACATCAGCAATGTTCCTCGCGGATATGCGCAAAAATCTTGTGAAGGGCGACAAGGAACTAGAAGCGAAGTTGATGTTGGACGAATGGGTATACAAACCCGGCCTTCCTTCCAACGTGTTGCGCCCTGATCCTGATGCATTTGCAGAGGTGGATAAGGCGGCAACGGCCTATGGCGCTAGCCGCACACTAGATAAGGCCGCTTGGAGTGAGTGGACCAGCGCGGAACGGCTGCGGCTGTTAAGCAAGCTGCCAACGGAATTGCCAGACGAGGAGCTAGCCAAGCTGGACGGTGATCTCGGTCTGGCGGCGTCGGAAAATAATGAAATTCTGTTCGCGTGGCTCGAATTAACGCTGCAAAATCGCTATGAACCGGCGGTGCCGCTTACCGAAAAATTCCTTGCCACCGTGGGGCGCCGCAAATTTGTCGCGCCTTTGTTTGAGGCGTTGATGGAGCAGGGTGATTGGGGAAAAACAATCGCCAAACGCATCTACGCCAAAACGCGCGACAGTTATCACGCGGTAACACGCGCCGGAGTTGACCGGATAGTGAAGGCGGATTGAAGACGAAGGCTCGTCCTTCGGGACGGGCCACCCTTCCGCGAGGTAGTTTCGCAGCGCCAAAAGCGATCGGGTCTTGCAGGGTGGTGGCGGAGACGGAGGATTTCTTAGGTCTCAACCTAATGAATTGAAATCTTTTTCTTATCCTTCAGCCGCCTAGCCCGTACCCACAGTCGTTACCACACGTCCAAGTCGTCATTGATGTTCGACGGTTAAACAATGCCTCATTGCGGCACTGCATGTCCAGAATTTTCCACCCCTATCCGTCGTCGATTGCAAGGATGAGCAA
>CAKZNA010000223.1 GCA_937129355.1 uncultured Sphingomonadales bacterium
AATTCTTCCTCAAAAGCCATAACCAATTCAACTGTATCAAGGCTGTCTGCGCCCAGATCATCGATGAAGCTGGCTGCTTCGGTTACCTTGTCGGCTTCTACACCAAGATGCTCGACAACGATTTTTTTGACCCGGTCTGCGGTATCACTCATTTACTTAGCCCCTTTTTCATTTTGGGAGTTGAAACTTCAAAAAATGCCCTACTGCCTCGCGTCGCCGCTGGCAAGTGGTTGATAGCCATAGACGGCTACCGCTATAACATGGCCATCCCGCCATTCACATGCAAGGTCTGACCGGTCATATAGCCGGATTCTTTTGATGCGAGATAAGCCACAGCGGCAGCAATATCATCGCCTTCACCCATTTTTCCCGCTGGAATTTTCGCATTAAGCGCTTCTTTCTGCGCATCGGGCAGGCCTGCGGTCATGGCGGTTGCAATAAACCCGGGAGCGACGCAATTGACCGTAATGCCGCGGCTGGCGAGCTCTTGCGCAATAGATTTGGACATGCCGACAACGCCGGCCTTTGATGCGGCATAATTGGCCTGCCCCGGATTGCCTGTTGTCCCGACCACGCTGGTTACCGAAATAATGCGCCCAAAACGCGCCTTCATCATCGGACGTGCGGCGGCGCGCATAAGGCGGAAACTCGCCTCCAGGTTGATGCGAATAACATCATCCCATTCCTCGTCCTTCATCCGCATGGTCAAATTATCGCGCGTAACGCCAGCATTATTGACCAATATATCAAGCTGCCCCAGCTGTTCAATAGCGGACGGAATTAGCGCCTCGACGCTTTCGGGGTCGGATAGATTACAGGGAACCGCGACATGGTCGCCGCCAAGTTCGCTTTTGAAGGCTTCGAGCTTCTCCACATTGCTACCAGACACAGCCAACCGCGCGCCCTGCCCCGCAAGCGCCTTGCAGATGGCACTGCCAATCCCGCCCGAAGCGCCCGTTACCAGCGCCGTCATTCCTGAAAGATCGAACATTATTTAGTCTCCGTTTCTTTGGTTCACGCGGAGACGCGAAGACGCGGAGGGTTTGTGATCGTTGACGATCCTTTTCAATCCTTCGCGCAAGGTAGCGCCGCCAAAGTTAATAAGCAGCCCTACGGGCTGATGCGTTAATCGCAAATAGGTAAGTAGCTGCTTTGCGTGAGCAGCATTCAATTTTTCAACTGATTTAAGCTCAAGTAGCAATCGGTCATCAACCAACAAATCTATTCGAAAGGCAGCGGGGAAAACCGAACCTTCAAACTCGATATCGACAGGCTTTTGCCTGTCTACCTTATACCCTGCCTCAGCCAGCTTTCCGCCAAGCACAGTTTCATAAACGCTTTCCAACAAGCCCGGTCCCAATGACTTATGCACCCGCATTGCCAAGTCCACCACATCTCCGCTGATCTGGTCAATATCCTTCAAAGACCCTCCGCGCCTCCGCGTCTCCGCGTGAACCACCCTATTCCCCCTTAAATTCCGGTTTGCGTTTTTCAAGAAACGCTTCAATTGCTTCTTTATTGTCTGCCGTCGCATGGGCAAGCGATTGCATGGCGGCGGACATTTCAAGGATATTTTTGAGATCCGCCGTTTGCCCCTCGCGCAGCAAGCGCTTGGTCATGCGAACGGCATGCGGCGGGTTTGCGGCAATTTTATCAGCGATCTTGCGGGCGGTGCCCATCAGGGCATCTGCATCAACAACTTCGGAAACCAGCCCAATCCGTAGAGCTTCTGCGGCATCGATGGTTTCACCGGTAAGTGCCAGTTCGGTCGCTTTGGAAAAACCGACAATACGCGGCAGCAACCAAGCACCGCCATCGCCCGGCGTAATCCCCAACTTCACAAAACTTTCGGCAAATTTGGCACCATCCGCCGCCACACGCACATCGCACATGGTGGCAAGATCGCATCCTGCGCCGATGGCATGGCCGTTCACCGCTGCAACAACCGGAACTTCTAAAGCCTGAAACAATAGCGGCAGCCTCTGTATGCCATATTTATAGTTGCGCCGTGTTTGAACGGGGCGCGCCGACGGCAAGCCGCCTGAATCTGGCCGCATGGCTTTCAAATCGCCGCCAGAACTGAAAGAACTTCCTGCGCCGGTTAGGATAACGCAATGCACCGAAATATCTTCATCTGCTGCCTCAAGTGCAGCGCATAAACCATCGACCATTACCGGATCGGAAATGGGATTGCGCTTTTCGGGCAAATTCAACGTCAATGTCAGGATGCTGCCACCCTGCTCACTTAAAAGAACCTCTGTCATCTCGCTGTCCACTTCCCTTCAATATTCCATATAATAAAGTACAAATTCTTCGGCTTTCGCGCCGTTTGATTCGTACAGCTTGCGTGCAGCAATATTGTCTTTTTCGGTGCCAACCCAGGCTTCCTCACAATCCCATTCATCCGCCAGATTCAGCATTTTTGCCAGCATTTGTTTGGCGATGCCTTGCTTGCGAACTTCGGGCGTCACGTCAATCTCGTCAATATATAGCTCGGCAGGCTTGTCAGGCCGCCAATGTATCATGGCAGAACATTTCCCAACCACGGTTTTATCACATTCAGCCAAAAGCAACGAATGCCCTTTTGCAGCCAAAAATGTTTTGAGAAATTCCTTCGTCGGTTCTTCGTCAAACAGATCCGGCGCGACATGATCGAGCCAGCCAAAATCGTCGGCGCCTGCAAGTCGCAACGAGATTTCACTTGCTTCGGCCATATTAGATTGCCTTCAGCAATGCCTCGATATCATCCATCGAGATGACCGATTGGGTTTCAACATCACCGCCTGCGCTGCGCTTTACCATTGGCGACAATACCTTTCCGCCCATCTCTGCAAAATGCGTCACGCCTGCCTCTGCCATCGCAATCGCGGACTCGCGCCAACGCACACGGCCTGTCACCTGCTCAACCAGTTGCTGGCGGATGGTGTCCACATCGCTCACCGCAGCAGCCGTGACATTGGCGCAAAGCGGCACCGACGGTGCGGTAATATTTGTATCGCCAAGCGCTTCGGCCATCGCATCCGCCGCGGGCTGCATCAATGGACAGTGAAACGGTGCCGATACAGGCAAAGCGATCCCGCGCTTAATACCGTGATCCTTTACCATAGCGATGGCACGATCGATTGCGCCTTTATGGCCGGATATAACCACCTGCGAAGGATCATTATCGTTGGCGACGGTACAAACTTCACCTTCTGCTGCGGCTTCAGCCAAGCCTTCCGCCTTTTCGATGTCTGCGCCCAGCAGCGCGGCCATGCCTCCCACGCCAACGGGCACAGCGGCCTGCATCGCCTGCCCACGCAATTTGAGAAGTTTTGCCGTCGTCGCAAGATCAAATGAACCAGCAGCGCAAAGAGCGGTATATTCGCCAAGGCTGTGCCCTGCGACGAAACTGGCTTTGTCCGAAAGCGTAACACCGCCTTCGCTTTCCAGAACCCGCAAGGTTGCAATCGCGTTGGCCATAATCGCTGGCTGCGCATTCTCTGTCAGCGTCAACTCATCCAATGGCCCGTCACACATCAGCTTGAACAGATTTTGGCCAAGCGCTTCATCGACTTCTTGAAAAACAGCTTTTGCTGCTGCGCTCGCGTCGGCCAGCTCCTTGCCCATACCGACAGCTTGGCTGCCCTGTCCCGGAAAAATAAATGCCCGCATAAATGCTCCATCTGTTGGTTCGGTGATGTCTTTGGAACGAGAGCGACCCGCGATGCAAGCAAAAGGCGTGAAAAAATGGCGGGCAGGCAAAATTCACCCGCCCACCAAGGAAGACAGCACTCCGGTTGGACAGAAGCGCTGCCGGGTCGCCAGCACGGCGTAGCAGCGCGCTTCTCTTTCGAGCGTGACACCGGTCACATCGCCAAGACGGCCGAGGATTCAGCCAAAAAATGGGCCGGTTGACTTTTAATTCTATATATGTAGAGTTTGAGTCATGCCACGGAAACCACATTCATCCAAACAAGCTGCTCTCCTTTTTGGGGCGCTGATTGAAAGCGCCGACAGATGGAGTCACGGATATGACCTTTTGAAACAAACTGGCCTGAAATCCGGCACGTTATATCCGCTGCTTATCCGGCTTGAAGCCGACGGATTGCTGGAGGCGGAATGGCATCCCCCAGTGCCGCCTGCCCGCGCGCCGCGTCATGCCTACAGGTTGACCAGCGACGGGCTGTCATTCGCGCATGCGATGGTTGCTGCACGAGCAACCCGCGCGCAAGCTAGCCAGAGGGGTTCCGCGACATGAAGAGCAAAATTGCCAGAATGGTTGCTGACCAGCTTCCCCAATTGATGCCTGATGACCAGCGGCAATGGGGCGCAGCCATGCGCAGCGAGATTTATGCAGTTGAAGGTGCAAATTCCGCATTGGTTTTTGCAATTGGCTGCATTTGGACATGTTTTAATGAGAGGATGAAAGAAATGGAATTCAAACTAAAATTGGGCCGCTACGCAATGGTCGCTTATATGATCATCGTTGCCATTCTACTGTCGGCATCCGTATCCAACATCTATCAGACACACGCACCGTCGGGGATGGTTTTTATCGGACTGATGGTCGCATTCTCTGCAACCGCCTTTTGGACAATACTGAGAGGCGCCGATGCACTTATCCAAGCGGCCAGTTCTATGCTGATTTTGAATCTATCGGCGTATGTCATGCTGCAATCCACTAGCGTAGGCAATGACGTGTGGGTCAATCTGGACTTCTACCGCGCCCTGGCATTGGAAGGTATCGGGATATGGGGTGCGTTGCTGCTCGGCGGCATCGCGCTATGGTGGCTGCCACGTTCGAAATACGCGCAGGCGACATAAGACCATCCGAAAACGAAAATGGGCGCTGACATTGCTGCCAGCGCCCACTGCGCCTGAATTTGGAAGTCCTTTGCCATAACAGCAATTCTTTCCGATATCTGGCGTCCGGTTATTTAAATTCACCCGAAGGTTCGTTCAAATTACCATCAACATTTTCGGTATCCCATCCGGCGTTGATTTCTTGACCGAAGTCTTAAAACCCGCACTTGATTTTCGTTGTCCAATGCGCATCAAATTGTTCTTTTCCCTTTTCTTGCGATCCGGTCTTTTCCCAATTTGTTGGTCAAACATTGCTGCCTAACAATTTGAAAGTGTCACGGCAATCCGAGTCGCCGCAAGCATTAATTTGCGACTTGTCCACAGGTTGCTCAATTAGCGGTGGAAAAATTTGTGCATAAACGCAAAACGGCCTCCACACTGTGTATGGAGACCGCTTGCATGTCTCTAGCAGGCTGAGGGAGAGGAGGAGAGAGTGCCTGCTAGTATGTCGGTCCGCTATTGCGTCCCGTTGACCCTGATATGGGCCTGAACGGATTATTGTGCAATTGCGAAAAAATTAGGTTAGTTGCACAAAACGCAATCGCCTAGCATGGCTGAAACACCTTCTTTTTATCAGGCCTCGATGCCTTGTCCGGGAAGGCTGGAATAAGCCACGCCGCCGTCGCAAGCGATGGTATCACCGCAGATATAATCGCCTGACCTTGCAGCAAGGAAGATTGCCAGCCCCGCCATATCTTCAGCAGTGCCAACGCGCGGGAACGGAATATTCTTGCCCACCGCTTCCTCATGGTCGCGCGCGACCTTGTTCATATCAGAAGGGAATGCGCCAGGCGCGATACCGCTCACCAGAATATTCTGCGGTGCAAGTTCGGCGGCAAGGCGGCGAGTCAAATGGATGACGGCGGCTTTGGACGCTTGATACGGATATGTCTGCCACGGGTTAATCTTGATCCCGTCAATCGACGCGATGTTGATGACTTTTGCTGGCCGTTCAAATGTAGCCGCATTTTTCATTGTGCCGTGCAAAGCCTGCGTCAGGAAAAACAAACCCTTCACATTCAGGTCCATCGTGCGGTCCCAGCCTTTTTCAGGGAAGCTGCCATAATCTGCGCCCCATGCCGCGCCGGCATTATTGACTAAAATATCGAGCTTTTCTTCGCGCTCCGCGATCTGATGGGCAAGGCTTTCACAGCCTTCAACTGTCGAAAGGTCAGCCGGAAGGCCGACAATCTTATCG
>CAKZNA010000224.1 GCA_937129355.1 uncultured Sphingomonadales bacterium
CATCTTTGGATCCACTCATATAAGAAAATACAGATGTAGTTTTAAAGTCTCTATATGATTTTCCAATTAGAAAATCTAATTGACCTGTTATAACTACATCTTCAAATTCTTTAAATCCTCTTTTTTCAAGATAAATAGGAATTTGTTCTTCTTTTACGTCTTCTGGATCAGGATTAATTACAATATTATTAATAATTTTATCAGGATATCCCAACCTTTTCATAGCTTTTTTCCAATTACCTTTGGTCCAAGCTTTTTCAAAAGAATCATGTAAACCATGACCCATTCTTGAAGGGATTAGAGAGGAAATATCCATATTAAGATCTGATTGATCCACCCGAAGAGAGAGAATTAATTGTTTAGTTGGTTTAAGTAATCTAGTAGCTGAAATTAATTCACCTTCTGGTGCATCTTCTGCTCCAGAATTATAACCATCTTGAAGGAGCCATACAGCTAACGGTAAATCAATAATTGATTTAAATGTCAGTAATCCAGCAACAAATGCAGAGCTAACTTCAATTGTTAACAGATTGAATGAAGAGCATATTAACAAAGGAGAAGCACCTAACTGTGCAGCTATGAAAGATATGGATCATTCTAAAATGGATATGAAGGATCCAGTCATGCAAGCCATGATGCAGAAATGCATGCCTCAAGATGAAGCAGCGTCTGAAGACGGTCATTCTAGCCATGATATGGAGGCAGATGCGTATAAACCTGCTGAGCATCAACATTAATTACAGCTGGCTGTTATAACGGAGTGATTAGTGTGCCATCTTTTAAGTTATTGACATGCTTTAAATGTATTGTTGTTGTGTCAGGTCTGGTCGTATTGGCTGGATTAGGGTTCATTTATTCAGGCTATTACCCAATGGGGGCTGACAGTAAGCACACAAAGCTTACGTACTGGGCATTAGAAACCTTACGTGAACGCTCCATCAGTCGGGCTGCTCAGAATATTGAGGTGCCAGCTGATCTTGATATACCTGCGCGATTACTTCGTGGTGGTTCAGATTATGCTGCTATGTGTGCAGGCTGTCATCTTGTGCCAGACAAAATGAATTCAGATTTCACTTTGGGACTGTATCCTGAACCACCTAATTTGACGGTGAAGCACTCAGGGCATGATGAGCCAAAAGTAGTCCAAGCCAGAGAATATTTTTGGATTATCAAACATGGTATTAAGGCTTCTGGTATGCCTGCTTGGGGGGCGGGCGGTTTTACCATCACCATATGCGATAGCAGCGCTACGCAATTAACGGTTCAGCGCGACGACCCACAATATGAAACGTTGCGTATTCTCGAGCGAGCCAAGCGAATTGCTGGCGGCGAGAGCCTACCTGCCCAAGACCATGATCAGGAAGCTGAAAACGGCCAATGCGCATTTGCCGGGACGGGCACAGGACAATTCACGCTGCCCGAACCGATCGCATTTGCCTCAATCAATCACACACAAATTTTTAGCGATCCGGCCAATGTAAGCATATCTGTCGGCCATCGGCTGCACCTGCCGCCATCCACAGGGCCTCCTGTGGCCGTCCGAAGCAATATTCCCGCACCTTATGAGCGGACCGGCGGCAAGTGCCGCTTTTCAGACAAATACAGGAAAATACCATGAAATATCTTGCTTCGGCAGGCGCGATGATCGCCGCCAGCTCGTTTACGTCACCTGCTTTTGCGGACAATGATCCGCTCACTTTTATCATCGTCACTGGTCAACGTGATGCCGGAATGACTGACCAGATCGAGAGCGAAAAAGAAATCGTCAGCACACCAGATGCTGCATCATTGGCGGCGCGCGCGCCCGGCGCTGCTCTCATCGACAATGGCGGGCTTTCGGGTCAGGTTCAGTATCGAGGTCTGTTTGGCGAACGCATCCTTGTCCGTGTTGATGGCCAGCGATTTGCATCGGGCGGCCCCAACCTGATGGACCCGCCGCTCCATTATGCACCCATGGCATTGGTCGACCGGATCGAGCTTGATCGCGGGGTCAGCCCGGTGCGCAAAGGCCCCGGGCTTGGCGGCGGTGTTAATGCCATATTGAAACAGGTCGATTTTGGTGATGACCCCGATTTGAGCCCCGAAGTCGATCTGACAGCGGGCTATCGCAGTGTGGATGATAGTTATCTTCTGGGCGGTATCGCCGGACTGTCCAATGACAAAATCAAATTTGGCGTCATCGCATCTTACGAGAAAGGCGATGATTATGAGTTTCCCGGCGGCACGGTCGCTTCGAGCAGCTTTGAACGGCTAACCTATGGCGCGGTGGCAGGGGTAAAGTTGGATGACGGCAGCCTTACCGTTTCCTATCGCAGGCAAGAAACCGACCCGACAGGCAATCCGCCCTTCCCGATGGATATCCAGTATTTCAATACCGATTTCCTCGCGCTGGCTTACGAGGGACGGCTCAGCGATAATCTCTATCTGGAAGTTGATGTCGGCCATGTCGCCGTGCGCCATCTGATGGATAATTTCTCGCTGCGCCCTGCGCCGGCGAACCCTATACGGCGGCGTGCAACCTTTGCCGATTCCGATAGCAGCACGGCGTCGCTGGCGCTGCGTATCGGCAAACCACTGCAGCATATCCGGATCGGCGCTGATATCGAATTGATCGACAAGGATGTACGCATCACCAATCCGGCAAATGCTAATTTCTTCCTGGCCACACTCAACAATGTCTCGGGCAGCCGTATCGGCGGATTTGTCGAAGGGCGCGTGGCGTTTGGCCCGATTGATGTCGAAATTGGCGCTCGTTTCGATCATCACCAGATGGATGCAGCAGCTCCCCTATTGGGAAGCGCGGTGCCGATGGGGCCGCGCAATCTGGCCGCAGGATTTGCTGCGGCTGATCGTAGTTGGTCAGATGATACGGTAGACGTCATTGCACGCTTTTGGAGCGAAATGGCCGATATCACGCCGCGTCTTACGCTGGCCCGCAAGACGCGCGTGGCGGGCGCGGTCGAACGCTTTTCATGGCTACCCACAGGCGCAAGCGGCGGGCTTGCCGATGGCAATATCTATGTCGGCAATCTGGATTTACAGAGCGAAAAGGCGTGGATCGCAGAGATCGGCTTTGATTATGCTGCAGGCGGCTTTTACGCTCGGCCAACGCTCTTCTACCGCCGGGTAGATGATTATATTCAGGGTGTAGCTTTTGACGATACGCCCGGGATCATCAACTCACCCGTTGAAATGGTCGCCGCGATGAATGGCGATCCGACACCCTTGCAATTCGCCAATGTCGATGCAGAATTATATGGCGTCGATATGGATTTTGGCTGGAATATTACCGGCCCACTGCATCTCGACGGCTCGGCAAGCTATGTTCGCGCCAAACGCAGGGACATTGACGATAATCTCTATCGGATCGCACCGCCCAATGCCCGGCTTGCGCTTAGCTGGCGGCAGGGAAGCTGGCGTATCGGGGCTGAGGTTCAAGGCTTTGCCAAACAGAATAAGGTTTCACTGACCAATAGCGAACAGGCCAGCAAAGGATATTTGCTGACCAGCCTGTTTGGCCATATTCAGCTGATGCCGACCTTATCACTCGATGCCTCGGTCGAAAATCTGTTTGATAAAAATTATGTCGAACATCTGGCCGGATATAACCGCGTCAGCGGATCGGATGTGGCCGTCGGTGCGCGCTTGCCTGGCGGTCGCCGTTCCGCCTTTATCCGCTTGCGCTGGACGGGATTCTAGCTTCGGGAGAAAGGCATTTTGCGGCTTATGAATCTATCGAAGGAGTGGCGGTTAAAGTTGTTTCCGCCACTTCTTTGGCCCGCGACGTCTACAACTATAAAATCCCCGATAGGATCAAATGGTTGGGCCTGACTCTAATTCTTGCCCACCACGACTTGTGTGAATTGGGGCTTGCTCGCATTTTCTGATTTCTGCGCCAGTGGATATTCCCCTTCCGGCAGCGCGGCAAGCGGCATACCCGCCACCGCAAGATCATAGGGTGATACGCGGTGGCGGGTGCAAAGACCGCCTGCGCCATCATCGACAAGTGCGGTTTCAAATTCGACGCCTATCATGGATTCCGACGACCGCTTTACGGTTGCAATTACAAGTTGTCCGCTGCCCAGGTCAAGGACAAGGCCGGTGCCAATAGGAACACCAAGAACGCCTTCAAACCGCGACCCTGTTTTGGAAAGATCGCGCATAACAACCTCGTAACGGTGATCTTCATGGATGATGCCGATCCGGCGGAACACGGTGCGCCTATCCTGACGGTATAATTCTGGGCCGTCCGGTTCAATTTTGAATGCACCGCTACCCAGCTTTTCTTCAATATCTTCTAACTTCAGCGCGGGTGAGTAAATCCAGCCCTGAATATATTTGGCACCTTTTTCGCAAACGACGTTGAACTGATCAAAGGCTTCAACACCCTCAACCGTCGTCTCCATCCCCAAGGCTTCGGAAAGGCCGACAATGGCTGCGATGATCTTTTCGCTATTTTTGTCTTTCTGCGTACAGCTATCGACAAAGCTCTTGTCGACCTTGATCTTATCAAACGGCGCCGAACGAAGATAGCTGAGCGAAGAATAGCCTGTACCAAAATCATCAAGCGCCAATCTGACGCCCACATTTTTCAGCGTCTCGAATGTTTTATCATTGGCATCGCTATCGCCCATGAAAACACTTTCGGTCAGCTCAAGCTCAAGCCGCTCTGGCTCAAGTCCGCTATGGGCAAGCGCATTCATGACGATTTCGGGAAATCCGCTGCTTGCAAACTGGACAGCCGACACATTGACGGCAACGCGGATCGACTTTGGCCAATTCAGCGCATCTTCACAGGCACGGCGAAGCGCCCATTCGCCAAGCTGGTTAATCAGATTCAATTCTTCAGCCATCGGAATGAACACGGCAGGGCTCACTGCGCCGCGTTCAGGATGGACCCAGCGCATCAATGCTTCGAAACCCACAACCATGTGGTCGCCGGTCCGCACAACCGGTTGATAATGAAGAGCCAGCTGTTCATTGACGAGTGCATCGCGCAAATCCTCAACCAGTCGTCGCCGCTCTTCTTCTTCATCCTTCAAATCAGCTGAGTAAAACCGGAACTGGCCGCGCCCTGAATTTTTGGCGGCGTAAAGCGCCAAATCAGAACTGCTAATTATGTCATCTGGCTCAAGACCGTCATATGGTGCGACCGCTATGCCAATCGACGTACCAATGACCGCGCTCTTTTCACCAATCGGATAAGGCTGTGAAACAATCTTCACGATCTTTTCGGCTATTTCACCCAGCTTACCGCGATCATCGAGATCGGGCAGGATAATCTGAAATTCGTCGCCGCCTAGACGCCCTACTTCGCCGCGATCACCAATTATCGTCGTCACCCGTGATGCGACCTGCCGCAATAGCTCATCGCCAGCAGGATGTCCCATCGTATCGTTGACCTGCTTAAACCTGTCCAGATCAAGCATCATAATGGCGCAGCTTCGATTTGCGGCCTTGAACGCACTAAGCATCGACGTAAGTTGCCTGCCCATGCGATTTCTGTTTGCGAGGCCAGTCAGCGAATCATATTCGGCATTTCGCGAATCTTCGAGCTTGCGCTGATATTCGATCGAAACGTCTTTCGCATTGCCGCGGTAGCCCAGAAATTCGCCCGAACTATCAAATTTGGGATGTGCCGAGATCATCCACCAAATCGGCTTGTCGCCGTCATTTTGTGTTTTGGGAATACGGCGCACAACCAGATCATTGATCTTGCTATGCTTGGTCAGTTGAAACTGCAGCGTGCGATCAGATTTCTCATCGGGATTGTCGGGATCATTCTCGAATAGCCCAGCCAATGGCTTTGCCAGAATGTCGCTAATCGGCTTGTCTAGGTTTTCTGCTGCTTTTTCGGATAGATATACGAATCTACCATCGGCATCGGTTGCCCAGAGCCAGCTGATACCAGCCTGTTCAAAATCATCCAGCACTTCAACACGCTTGGCATAATTGTCGGATGTAATAACATCGACCGAACCGAATGCTGAATCACCAGCAGAATTGCCGGAGATTGCTTTAAGGAACCCTTTTACTGCCATTACACCATTAAGACCTTGCGCGACGAAGAGCCGAGTTACGTTAATTATGAAGGTAAAGGCTTAGCGCAAATTCGTTTACAGAGCGCTAACGCGCGGCGGTTTTGCGGCGATATGCGGTCGGTATGAAAAGCGCGCGCCGATTAAGCGTCAAGCGACTTAGTAGCGTTGATAATAATCTCCGCCACTTCTTCGATTGTGCCGGTAACAAGCAAGGGCGCCCCGCCGACCATTCCGACGTTAGTTTGGCCATTTTCGCCAGTACGAAGCCAGGCAACATTATCTGCAACCACCAAATAATTGCCGCCGCGTGATGGAAGTGGAACGAATTTCATTGTTTGTGTCTCCTGATGACAGCAACACTTAATGCATGAACCTCTTTATTGGATTAACGCTATTCACTTAACCGCCATTGCCCCTGCGCTATTCCATGCAGAGACCATTCGCCGATGCTCCACCGCACAAGACGCAATGTCGGATAGCCAGTGGCGGCTGTCATGCGGCGGACTTGGCGGTTTCTGCCTTCGCGGATAGTGAGTTTGATCCAGCTATCCGCAACAGTTTTGCGGATGCGAATGGGCGGATCACGTGGCCATAAATCGGGCGGATCAATTCGTTTTACCTCGGCGGGGCGAGTCATGCCGTCTTTCAACCGCACACCCTCTCTCAGCGCCGATAGCGCATCTTCATCTGGCTCGCCCTCAACCTGCACCAAATATGTCTTCGGCATTTTAAACTTCGGGTCCGAGATCCTCGCTTGCAACCGGCCATCATCGGTAAGCAGCAATAGCCCCTCGCTATCCCGGTCTAGCCTGCCAGCCGGATAAACACCGGGCAGATCGATAAAATTCGAAAGCGTTTGGCGCTGCGTCGGACTGCCTTGATCAGTGAATTGTGAAAGGACGCCATAGGGCTTGTTGAAGAGGATAAGCTTAGTCACAAAGGCCACTTTGACAGCCCGAACAGATCAGGGCAATGCTGAGCTAACAGCATATTTGCGATTAACACCACGGAGCCGTGTCCTGCCATGAAGCCCATTATCATCATAATGATCTCGCTTGCCATCGGGCTGGGTGTAGCATGGGGTGGCAGTCAGGGCGGTGCAATGACGCAAGACGGAATATCGATATTCCTGCTCTGCGCTATGCTGGCCTATGTCGTTAACTGGCTGGCCTATATTCCCGCCGCCATTGCGCAGACGGAGAAATATTACGATCTAACCGGGTCGGTCACCTATTTGTCGGTGATGATCGCCGCCTGCGTCCTTTCTGCGCCGCTCGACCTGCGCGCCATCATGGTGGCGGTTATGGTCGCGGTATGGGCGCTGCGGCTTGGCACATTTCTGTTTCGCCGGATTAGCGCGGATGGGAAAGATATCCGCTTTGACAAGCTAAAAACCGACCCTCTGCTATTCTTGCAAACATGGACGATGCAGGGCACCTGGGTTGCCCTAACCGCCGCCAGTGCGCTCGTCATTATCACCAGCAATACACGGGTCGGGATCGATGCCTTTCTGATCATCGGTTTTGCCATGTGGGTCATCGGCTTTGCGATAGAAATTGTCGCCGATGGGCAAAAATCAACCTTCCGAAAAGACCCCGCGAATAAAGGGCAATTTATCACCGGTGGTATTTGGGCATGGTCGCGCCATCCCAATTATTTCGGCGAAATCCTGCTGTGGACGGGGATCACCGTCATGTCGCTGCCGCTGCTTAGCGGTTGGCAATGGATTACGATCATCTCGCCGATATTCGTCGCGTTTCTGCTTATTAAGGTCAGCGGTATTCGGATGCTGGATCACAATGCAAAAAAACGCTGGGGCGATGATCCCGAATATCAGGCATATCGCGCGCGTACTTCGATGCTGATCCCGATGCCGCCGAAATGAACATCGCATTCCAGCCTATGCCCGGCATTGAGGGACTTGAAGTCTTTATCTTTGATATCGATTTGGAACGCCAGATTGCTGACGCGGTGTTCCGGTTCGGTCCTGACATAATCGTAGCAAACCACCGCCATGTCTCGCAGACCAACATGCTGATACTGGAGGGCGAATTGCGCATGTATGAAAGTGACGGTTCTATCCGCGAGCGCCGCACCGCTGGGCAGTATTATCGCGGCACGCAGGACGATGCACACCGGGAGGGCGGCGGCCCGGAGGGGGCAACCGTTCTGTACAGCGTCAGGGGGCACGGCGCGGAAGAGGTCATAGTAATCCTCGATGAAGACGGCGGTGTTTTGGGCACCCTCACATTTGCAGACCTGATCAATATGCAGTCTCAGCAAGGCTAATTATCATGCAGTTCAACAATTTTGATATCGATGCTTTCCTACAGGACCATTGGCAGCAAAAGCCAAAGCTATTTCGGAACGCGTGGAGCGATTGGCAAAACCCGGTTTCACCCGACGAACTGGCAGGGCTAGCCTGCGAAGAGCATGTGGAATCGCGCCTCGTTGCCCAGACAGCGGAAAATCTGGCGGTCGAAAATGGCCCCATACCCGAAACGCGTTTCGGTGATCTTGGCCGTGAAAACTGGACTCTGCTTGTGCAAGCGGTCGATCATTATATCCCCGAAGTCGCCGCATTGATTGAACCATTCCGTTTCATTCCCAATTGGCGGATCGATGATGTCATGGTCAGCTTTGCGAGCGATGGCGGCGGGGTGGGCGCACATTATGATCAATATGATGTGTTTCTGGTGCAAGGATCCGGCAAACGCCGCTGGCAAGTAGGCGAAATGTGCAACGAAAGCACCGAACTGCTTGAGCATGACGATCTGCGCTTGCTCGCCAATTTTGAGGCGTCCGAGGAATGGGTGCTTGAACCGGGAGATATGTTATATGTGCCGCCCGGAATTTCGCATAATGGCGTTGCGGTTGGCGATGACTGCATGACCTATTCCATCGGTTTTCGCGCGCCATCGAAAAGCGATTTGATCGGTTATTGGGCGGATGATTTGCTGGCCGAAATGAATGACGATGATCGCTACCGCGATGCTGGTCTAAAGCCGCAGACAAACCCCGGCGAGATGTCCGGCAAGGCCATTGACCGCCTTCATGCGATGATCACAGAAAAGATGGCAGACCGCGAAGCTTTTGCGAATTGGTTCGGCAAATATAACAGCACACCGAAATATCCCGATGTAGATTGGCGGCCAGAAGAGGAAATGATGGCGACAGATATGCGCGCGCTTATCGAGAGTGGCCACAAGTTAATGCGCAATCCGGCCAGCCGTTTTTCCTATATCAAACAGGCGCCGGATAGCGTTTCCCTATTCGCTGATGGAAAGCAATTGGAATGCACCGGCGATGCTGCAAATTTGGCACAGAAAATATGCGCGCAGGGCCATCCACAAATCGGCAAAGCCGCCATCGCATCGGACAATGCTGCGGCGTTAGTTACGGCGCTCTACAATCAGGGCAGCCTGTTTTTCGAAAGCGCTTAAATGGCGCGGCTTACTCTGCAGCTTCCAGTATATCGACGCTTTGCGGCCCGCGGATAAGGCCGCCAGGGGTCTCGCCGGTCATTACGCCGTCTTTGAACGTTACCTTGCCCGATTTGATCGTCATCGCATAGCCTTGCGCTTTTTGTAGGAGCCGCTTGCCGCCCGCTGGCAAATCAAATGCCAACCATGGTTTTTCAAGCTTGATAGCATCCATATCGATTATGTTCAGATCGGCCATATAGCCCGGCTTCAAAACACCGCGATCGTTCAGGCCATATAGCCGCGCGGTATCGAGGCATTGGCGTTTGACGGCATGCTCGATGCTGAGCGTCCCGCGTTTGCGGTTTTTAACCCAATGTTCGAGCATGAATGTAGGGCTGGCCGCGTCGCAAATTGTGCCGCAATGCGCGCCGCCATCGGATAGCGAATTCACCGTATCATCGGCTTGCTGCAAATCTTCGAGGAAATCGAGATTGCCGTCGATATAGTTGAGCAGCGGCAGATAGATGAAGCCTTTGCCATCATCCGACATCATCAAATCATAGGCATATTCCGCGCCCGTTTTGTCCGCAGCCTCTGCGCGTGAAAGAATGCTCTCTTCGGCTTGTGGTTCATAGTTGAAACCATCATCCATCTGGAACTGCATGCCCCAGCCTTGGGTCACCACCATGAAGACGGGCACCATATCGACCTCATCGGGCATCACAGCAGATTCAGATAGCAGTTGTGCTTTGAAAGCCGGGTCTTTCAACTTTGCATATTTCTCGTCCCAGCTTAGTTCTTCCATCGCTACCCAGCTTGGATGGCGGACGAAAGGATGCACCGTGCCCTGCCACGCCATGACGATGCCATTACCGCGCAACGCAATCTGCGCGACGATATTGGCGCCATTGTCATTTTCCGCGCGCATATTGGCGATCTGCTCATCAAGCGGAATATCTTTGGCGATGGATTGCAACGCCGCGAAGGTCACTGGAAGTCCGGTCTCGCGGGACAGATCGCCCATCCAGCCAAATTCATCCCATTCCTTATTCAGGTCACTCGCCATTTCAAACACGCCGTGGCCCGTCTGCCCCATCGCGCGTCCGATACCGATCAGCTCTTCCTTGGTCGCAGTGGTTCCGGGAACTAGCTCACCATCGATTGAACGGTGCAGAATGGTGCGCGATGTCGAAAAGCCAAGCGCGCCAGCCTTCACGCCTTCGGCAACAATACGCCCCATCTCGTCAATATCGTCCTGCGTTGGAACAGCGCCCGGCTTCTCGCGGTCGCCCAGCACATAGGCACGCACCGCGCCATGCGGCACATGCGTCGCGACATCGACTGTCCGTGGTTTCTTCTCCAGCTCGTCGAGATATTCGGGAAACGTCTCCCAATTCCACGTCATACCTTCGGCCAGCGCAGTGCCGGGAATATCCTCAACACCTTCCATAAGGCCAATCAACCAGCCATGGCGGTCAGGTTTGGCCGGCGCAAAGCCAACGCCGCAATTTCCCATGACTACCGTGGTGATACCATGCCAGCTCGACGGTGCCATTTCGGCATCCCAAGTCGCCTGTCCGTCATAATGCGTATGGATATCGACAAAGCCGGGCGTAACCGTTTTGCCAGATGCATCAATCTCTTCGCGCGCTTCGCCGTCAATCTTTCCAACCGCCGTTATCAGGCCATTATCGATCGCAACATCCGCTTCAAAAGGCTTTGCGCCCGTGCCATCAACAACCGTACCGCCGCGAATAACCATATCATGCATCGAATCTCTCCTCATTCTCTGGCGCAACTAATAGCATGCTTAATCGTCTGGTTAAAGATGGCGTGGTTGGAAGCTGTTGCCGTTTGGCAGATTGACAAAGCCGTTCTGCTTGCCAACAAATTGTGTGTAGTTGAGGTGCATTGAAATGAATCTGTTCAGCCGAATAAAAAATGATCTGTCATTCGCCAGAAAGCTGTCTGGTATACTGAAGATGACAAAGGATATTCAGCCCGATTCCCCGGTTACCATTGCCGACGAAATCGAAGCTACCGTTGATCGGTCGCCTGGCACCACCGCCTTTATCTTTGAAGGCCAATCGCAAACCTATGCCGCATTTGATGAACGCGCGAACCAGATTGCGCATTGGGCAACGGCGCAGGGTTTTCAGTCTGGCGACACTGTCGCAATGATACTCGAAAACTGCCCCGACTTTGTGGCTGTCTGGTTTGGTCTGTCCAAAATCGGCGTGGTGACCGCGCTGATCAACACCAATCTGGAAGGAGACGGTCTTTCCCATTGCATCAATATTGTCGGCAGCAAGGCGATTATTGCGGGCGGTGAACAGGCAAAGCGCGCGAAGGATATTCAGTCCGGCCTGACCATTTGGGATTTTGACGGAAAGTCGGGTGAGGATCTCACCGATACGCTGTCATCGCAAAGCAAAACCCGCCCCGACGCAGGGGTCAGATCGCATCTGCGCGGGTCGGACACCTGCCTGTTTATATACACATCGGGAACGACCGGCCTTCCCAAGGCAGCAAAGATTACGCAGATGCGGTTTCGCGGGATGGGGCGCACCGGGATTGCGCTTTGCGGCATGAACGGTGACGACCGCATCTATAATGTCCTGCCGCTATATCATACCACCGGCCTGGGTTTGGGGATGGTCAGCGCGCTTCATGTCGGCGCGACCACCATATTGCGCCGGAAATTCTCTGCATCCGCCTTTTGGGATGATGTGGCCGATAATGATGCCACGCTATTTGCCTATATCGGCGAATTTTGCCGTTACCTGTTAAACGCAGATACCCACCCCAAAGAGACAAGTCACAAGTTGCGGGCGGGGTTCGGCAATGGGCTGCGCGGTGAAGTATGGGCGCCATTTGTGGAACGGTTTAAAGTTCCGTCCATGCGCGAAATATATGGTTCGACAGAGGGCAATGTCGCATTGCTAAATCTGGACGGGACAGTGGGGGCCGTTGGCCACGCTCCAAAATGGCTCGACAAAAAATTGGGTTTGGCCTTCGTTAAATTTGATGTGGTCGAAGAAGTTCCCATCCGCGATAAATCTGGATTCTGTATCAAAGCAGATGTCGATGAAGCCGGTGAAGTTTTGGGGAGGATAGGCACAAGCGGGCGGCAAGCCTTTTCCGGCTATCATGAGAAAAAGGCGACGAAATCGAAAATTCTGACCGATGTGTTTGAAGCGGGTGACCGATGGTTCCGCACCGGCGATTTGATGAAAAGAGACCGCGACGGTTATGTCTATTTCATCGACCGGGTCGGCGACACTTTCCGTTGGAAAGGCGAAAATGTCGCGACCAATGAAGTATCCGATGCATTGTCAAAATATCCCGGAATATCGCTCGCGAATGTTTATGGCATTGCCGTACCGGGTATTGAAGGAAAGGCCGGAATGGCCGCAATCACGGTCGATGGGGGTTTCGATCTCAATGGATTGCACGCATATCTCGCGCAGCATCTGCCCGCCTATGCCATCCCCCTGTTCATCCGTATCCAGCCGGAAGCCGAGACAACTGGTACATTCAAATTCCGCAAAGTGGAATTGGTGAAAGAAGGTTTCGACCTTACGAAGGTCGATGACCCGATCTGGTTCGCTGACCCCGAAGAGGAAAGCTATATCAAATTTGGATCAGCCGAACATAAGCGCATAAATGAAGGCGGTTACCGCCTTTAGGGCCGCTATCGAAACTAGCTCTCCCGCGATCTAAGCGACCGCCGCTATTCCGGCTTCTCAACCTTCACAAAGGCCAGCAAGGTCGCCCCGATGGCAAACAGGATTGCGACGGATGCCATGCCGATACGCTGGCTGTTAAATCCGGTAGTGAATAGCTCTACCAACAGCGGCCCCATCCAGACGGTTATTGTTCCGGCAATTGCGTAGAGCCCGAAAAATTCGCCGCTTCGGCCCGGCGGCGCAAGTTCAACGAGCATAGCGCGGCTCGATGAAATGCTCGCCGTGGCGGTGACCGCGACAACGGTGACCAATGCCAGATAGGTGAGGTCTGATGCCGTTTGGAATACCAGGCCATCCCACACCTGGAAATTGCTCACCAATCCGAACAACATCACATCCTTGGTTAGCGACAATTGCAGGGCAAATGCCACGACCATCCCGAACACTTCGATAAACAATGCCGCCTTCACACCAACCTTTGTATCGAGCCAGCCGCCAAATATCCCGCCGGCAAATGCCCACAGAGATCCGAAAAGGGCATAGCAGGTCATTTCCAGAAAACCCCATTCGAGAAATAATGACACATACACTGCCCCGAGTGTCAAAAGCGCCGCCATCCCGTCCGCATAGAACATCCGCGCCACAAGATATTTCATAAGCTGGCGATAACGCGATGCCTCTCGCAAGGTGGAAAAAACTGCGCCCGTGCCCTCTCTGATTGCCTTGATCCAGCTCGCACCTTTGGTGCCAGGGTCTTTAGCATGCGTGAAAAAGGGGATTGAGAAAACGGCAAGCCAAACGGCGCATAAAGGGCCGGCAATCCGCATATGTTCAAACTTGTCCAGATCAACGCCAAATTGTGGCTCTGAAAATGGCCAGCCGATCATTGACGGCAACACGAAAAATCCAACCAGCGCCATGAACATCAGCACAGCGGCAAGATTACCCAGCGCCAGCCCGAGCCCCGATATCATCGGCACACGGTCCGGCGTGCCCGCAGCGGTTAGCATCGAATTATGGGTAACTTCTGAATAAGTGTAAGACACATAGGCGACCACCAATATGACCATCACCAATTCAGTTGGCAGACCCTCATCACCCGGAATGGCATACCAGAGAAGCCAGGACATAACCGCAATCGTACCCAGCATGATGGCGACGATCGGTTTGCGCCTTCCGCCGCGATCAAGCGCTGCACCCAGGAACGGTGCAGTAAGGGCCGCAACCAAGCCCGCCCATTTCGTGACGGATGCAATCGCCGCCTGTCCGCGCGCATTGGCGGTTTGTTTGGCGGTCTCGGCATCCAGCCCGGCAAGCTCCCCGCTCGCCAGCAAATCCGCACCGATAATATCGCGCGCAAAATAGGGCGCGAAGACATAGATGACGATCAGGATATAATAGGGATTACGCGCCCATTCGAATATCGCCCAAGCAAAGCCGGTCTTACCCAGCGCCCCGCCCACTCCTTCATCGCTCCGCATGGCGGCACTGGTCAAGTTAAGCTCTCCCTCTCAAAGGAAAGGTAAGCCTATGATGGAATTGATGCTTCCTCAAGCAGATTTAATCGGGATCTTAAGATCGAGATATTGCTGGCAATTTTACACACTAAAACTGGTGACGGAGAAGGTCGGCTAAGGCCCTCGCCGAGAGATATTGTGCAAAGTCGATCATTATGTAAAAATGAGGTTTATGACACCCTTAGCCGATGCCATGCTGTTTCTATTTGTCACTGCTTGGTGCGTCGCGGTAATTGCGCATCTATACGCCACTCGCTTTTTTCTTCCCTTGTGGGCAACTGGATTCAGAAAAACGAAAAAGCACAAAGGGTATAAGCGAAAGGCGATAATCGGCTACTCCATTTTCATTTTGGCCATTGGTGTTGGCTTTGCGGCTGGAGGAATTGCCGAATATTGGGGTGGTGGTTGGTAGGTACTTGCGCCCTCGCACACCCTACTCAGCCGGCTGAACAGCCCCATCATCACCCTTAGGCAAATTCCCGTATAACCGATTGCCCGCGAAGCCTTTCAGCCACTTAAAGAAGCGCGGGATTTTGGCGTTGCGGTCCATCCATTCGGCATATTCCTTGTAATCCGGATCGCCGAGCAGATGCTTTTCTTCGGTGCGTGCACGCCAATAATATACGCCGCTTACCGCCGCGAGAATTGCCGTATTGCGGAGCATGTCGCCCATTGATCCGTTGGTCGCGAGGAAGGGCATCGTCGCAAGCCACCAGTACATATTCTTCGAAAGATATGCGGGATGCTTTGTATAAGCATAGGGGCCATGGGTCAGGATGCCGCGATGGGTCAGGTTGGAAAAACGCAAGCCAAAAGCCACCGTCGCCCACGCATAAAAACCGGTCAATGCGACCAAGACCGTGCCCCAGATATAGAGCAATGTCGTGTTTTCTGCGAACCAGAAAGCCCAGTCGCTCGTGGCCACATGATAATCGAGCGGTCCGCCATTGCCCATAAGGATAAACGGCGGATAACATATGAGCGCCGCGACCCAGCCGGTCATATAAGGGTTGGCGGTGCGAATATGCGCGTCCAATGGCTTCATGGTCAGCAGATAACCGACAGTGGCAAATTGCACATCGACGAGGAACATCGCGCTGATAAGCGCATTGGCCAGCCAAACAGGGTTCTGCACGACTTCGGCAAAATCCATATTAACGACAAATTGAAAACCGCCCGGCACGATAGAAATCATGAAGGCGAGGAAAAATCCTTTAACCGCCCATGCGCGCAAATGATGGAAAATCTGTTCCGATCGCCAGCCATTCTGTCCGGCGATCCATGCGCCCAAATGCCATGCGCCATCGCGGCGATTGACCAGATAGCGGTCTATCCAGATCACATAGGGTATCGATGCGATGACCAGCGGGATAGCCGCGGCCTCGAACATCTGCATAGAGAATGGGAAATTCGCATATTGCGTCGTCCACCAAAAGCGGAAGATAATATAGATCGAAGCGATAATGCCCCAGGTGAACCAGAGCCCCGCAAGCTTTACGATGCTGTCGTCAAGAACATCCTTCACCGGCGTCTTTTGAGACCAGTCTATGCCGGTCGACGGACGCTTATGCACCTTGTCGCGAAATAGCGACCACAGCACCATTGGCAGTCCGCAAAACCCAACCGCAAGCAGGGCCGAATAGGGGCCATCGGCCCGCGCTGGCATATCCATCAGGCCGATCATTTCCGGCGTGATGCCGATGCTGGCAGCGATAGCGCCAAAATTGCGCGCGACCATCACCCAGAAGAACAAGCCAACCAGTCCAGCGATACCCACCATCGTGCTGACGGCGGACTCGGGGCGCGGATCGGCAGCTTCTACGTCATTTTTGACATTGTTTTCAGGCGCATTTTTCATGCACGCAGGCATAACGCCAAATGGTTAACGAAACGGATAGATAGGCCCGAAAAGAGGCAGTATACATCCCGCGATCAGCTGCCCGATAGATTGTAAACCAGCAACCCGACATAAATGAGAAAGAGGATACCGCCTTCTATGCGCGATATCCGGTGGCTGGTTGCCGCGAAGATCAATGTCAAAACCGACACCGCGATCAACACCGGAAGGCTAAATAATACAAGCGACGGCGCGATTGCTGCTGGTGCGATTATCGCGGTAGAGCCACCGATTAACAGCAGATTAAACAGGTTCGAACCCAGCACATTGCCAAGCGCCACGGCACTTGCCCCGCGCCGCGCCGCAACGACCGCCGTCACCAGTTCCGGCATCGAAGTGCCGATAGCGATGACGGTGAGGCCAATCTGCGCTTCGGTAAGGCCTGCCCAGGTTGCGACGTCAACCGCACCTGAAACCAGCCAGCGCCCGCCCAGCAATATTGCGACCATTCCGGCGAGAAGGATCATAACCGAACGCAACGCGCTTTGCTCAACATGCAAAGCCTTGTCGGTTACCTCCAGCGCCTCGGCCTTTTCGGCCACCGCACCATGGACAGGGCCAAGCCTCTTTTCCTCGCGGTAGGCGTGCATCAGATAAACAGCCAATACCAACAGGAAGATTGAGCCAAGAACCGCTCCGACAAGATTTTGTATCGCAGCGATACCTAATATCATTGTGGCCACCATCGCCAATCCGCCATCGCGCCAAAGCGGGCCGCGCGGCACCGCCATAGGATAAATTAGCGACGCAACGCCAAGGATCAGCAAGCTGTTGGCAAGGTTCGACCCGATTACATTGCCCCAAGCGATATCGGGATAGCCCTGCATCGCTGCGCCAACGCTCGCCACCAATTCGGGCGACGATGTGCCAAAGCCCACAATAGTAAGCCCGATTAAAAGCTGAGACATGCCGGCACGTTCTGCAAGCCGAACCGCCCCGCGCACCAGCAATTCACCGCCGACAATCAGCAGCGCAAATCCAACGACTAAAAACGAAATGGAAAGCAGCATGTTCGCTGCATTGATGCAGCAGCCCGCAATTTGCAACTAGTTAGCAGCAGCGATCCGGAGCGGATTTAGGTTTCGGGCGTTCAGACGGTATACAGCAGTCAGCGCCTTCATTCACTTTGGCAATATCTGGCGGTGCGCCATATTGTGTGACCTGTCCGTCTGTGAAGAATGTTTCCCAAATCAATCCGTCTGGATCGCGGGTCCAGCTTTTCTCAGAATGGGCATAGCAGCAGGTGGTTTCGCCTTCGTCAAAGGTTGGACCGCCGGCTTCGCCAACGCGCGAAAATACTTCCTGCAATTCCGCTTCATTTTCTGCCTGAAGTCCGACATGCGCAATCCCCGTTTCGCCGCCAGTGGGTTCGATCGAGAAATTGATGAAGGGATCATCAAGCATCCATTTCACATAATCATCTTTCTCAAGGCTTGGCTTGGCAGCGAAGAGTGATGAATAATATTCCGTCGATTTCTGCAAGTCGGAGACTTTAACATTCATATGAAAACGTTTCATTTCACGTTCCTTTCGGGAGATATCTTCGGCGCACATTCAGAGCCCTGACAACAATTTTCGGTGAGGAATTCGAGCAGCCTGCTCATCGCGTCATAATTTGCGCGATAGATGATCGAACGGCTTTGCCGCTCATCGCTTACCAGCCCGGCATTAGAAAGCTGTGATAAGTGAAATGACAGCGAACTTGGCGCAATGCCGAGCTCCCGTGCAATTTCACCCGCAGGCAACCCGGCATCGCCCGCCTGCACCAACAAACGAAAAGCAGAAAGACGATGCTCCTGTGCCAACGCAGAGAGAGCGCCGACCGTCGAAGACGTAAGATCAGTTATTGATTCCATATTTCAATAAATATCGAAATGAACGAGAATGTCAAGCTTTCCGAGTTTTCTCGAAACCAAACGCAGTTATCATTTCGCTTCGGGGTACCTGCGGCGGAGTTTCAATCTTCCAAATCCGGCGTCCAGTCGACCCCGTTTATGTGACCGCCGCCATCCACGAACAGCGTATTTCCAGTCAAATAGCGCGCATCATCGCTGGCCAGAAAAACAGCAACCGGGCCGATATCAGCTTCTGGGTCACCCATGCGGCCCATCGGGTTCGCTGCTTCTATTTTCTCGATCATTCCAGGCTGCTGGGCCATAATCCGCCGGGTGGAATCCGCCAGAGCCGCCGGACAGATGATGTTGCAACAAATACCGTAGCGCGCCCATTCGCGCGCGGCAGTGCGTGTCAGTGCGCGCAACCCCTCCTTGGCAACATTGTAGTCGGCGCTGCCCATATGCGCGTTGACTCCGTTGAGTGAGGCGATGTTGACAATTCGCCCCCAGCCCCGATCCCGCATATTCGGAAGCGCTGCCTGCATCGTCCACTGGCAGGCGTAAACGCCAAAGCGAAGGGCAGTATCGAACAGGGCATCGCTTTTGTCCTCGACGCGCGCGACGCCGCTACCGAGCCAGGCATTATTGACCAGAACATCGACCGGACCAGCTTCAGTCATCATAGCCGACACGCTGTCTTTGTCGGTCACGTCCACTTGAACGAAACGGGCTACGCCGCCATCGTGCACTATTTCGTCGGCGCAGTTGCCGCCACTATCCGGGTCGAATTCGGCAATTATTACAGAAGCACCTTCAGCGGCAAACCTTCGAGCAATGCCCCTGCCGATCCCCGCTCCTGCTCCCGTTACAACGGCGCTGCGTCCCAAAAGCCTGCCCATAAACGTCTCCGCCATTTTTCCGCAAAGTTGTGCTACTCGTTATTTTGACAACAGTTTGCGCATAAATAGGCAACATTGTAAATGCGGATGACATCCCCAAATGACGGACCCTTTTCCGCTTAACCGAAATTGATAGGGTATGCAGACACATGTCTTCCATTGGACCAAACGGAAATTCCGACTAGGATAGCAACAGCTGGGCGAAATTAATTATTCGGATCTTGTTGCACTTATTTCGACATCGTCCGCCGGTTAAGCAATTTTAACCGCAACGCGTTGAGGTTGATGAAGCCTTCCGCATCCTTCTGATCATATGCGCCGGCATCATCCTCGAATGTCACGACATCTTCGCTGTAAAGATTGAATTCCACATCCGCCTTACGCCCCACGACATCGGCACGGCCTTTATATAGCTTCAAGCGAACCGTACCTGTTACCGTTTGCTGGCTATGATCAATCGCCGCCTGCAGCATCTCCCGCTCCGGCGCGTACCAAAAGCCATTATAGATCATTTCGGCATATTTGGGCATCATCTCGTCTTTCAGATGCGCCGCGCCGCGATCCAGTGTGATCTGTTCAATGCCGCGGTGGGCCTGTGCGTAAATTTCGCCACCAGGGGTCTCATACATGCCGCGCGACTTCATACCGACGAAGCGGTTTTCAACCAGATCCAAACGTCCGATGCCGTGCTTGCGACCAAGTTCGTTCAAAGCCGTCAGCAAGGTGGCAGGCGACATCGCTTCACCATTGATGGCAACACCATCGCCGCGTTCAAAATCAATCTCGATATATTCAGGCGCATCGGGCGCATCTTCTGGATTGACCGTCCGCGAATAGACATAATCCGGCGTTTCCACCCATGGGTCTTCCAGCACCTTGCCTTCGGACGAGGTGTGCAGCAGGTTGGCGTCGGTTGAAAACGGGCTTTCCCCGCGCTTGTCTTTCGGCACATCAATTTGATGTTTTTCGGCAAATTCGATGAGCGCCGTGCGGCTGTTCAAATCCCATTCGCGCCATGGGGCAATCACCTTGATATCGGGATTGAGCGCATAGGCGGATAGTTCAAACCGCACCTGATCATTGCCTTTGCCCGTCGCGCCATGCGCAATCGCATCCGCACCCGTTTCCTTGGCAATCTCGATCAGGCGTTTCGATATAAGCGGCCGCGCGATTGATGTGCCGAGCAGATAATCTCCTTCATATCGCGCATTGGCCCGCATCATCGGGAAAACGAAATCGCGCACAAATTCCTCGCGCAGATCGTCGATATAGATATGCTCGTCGGGAATACCCATCAGCTGCGCCTTCTTGCGCGCTGGCTCCAATTCCTCGCCCTGCCCCAGATCGGCAGTGAAGGTCACAACCTCACAGCGATATTCCACCTGCAACCATTTCAGGATGACGCTGGTATCCAGGCCGCCCGAATAGGCGAGAACTACTTTTTTGATTCGATCTGTCATGGGCAATTCCGTGTAGGCATTTAAGTTTCGCGCCGCCTATCAGGCTGGACACCGCAGCGCAATTGGATAGATTGTGCCGCTAAGGAGAGCGAGATGGCACAGGCAGAGAATAAAACCAAAGAGAATGACGGCGATGTCGAAGCTTTCATCGACACCGTAGCGCATGAAGGCCGCCGCGAAGACGCGCATGTGCTGCTCGATATCTTCAAGAAAGCGACCGGTATGGAACCCAAAATGTGGGGCGGGTCGATAATCGGTTTTGGCAGCTATCACTATAAATATGAAACTGGCCGCGAAGGCGATATGTGCCGGACGGGCTTTAGCCCGCGCAAAGCCAATATGGTGCTGTATCTGATTGGCGGATATATGAACCCGAAGACCAAGGCGAGAATGGATGTGCTGCGCGAAAAGCTCGGCAAACATAAGGTCGGGAAGAGCTGTTTGTATATTGGGCGGCTATCGAACGTGGATACAGATGTATTGGCAGAGCTTATCAAAGCCGATCTGCAATATATGGATGAAAAATATCCGCGCTAGATTGCGGCGATAGCTGAGAGCAATTTTTCCACATCATCACTGTCCTGATAAAGCCCAAAGCCGATACGCAAGACATCTCCGCGCACATCGGTGACGATATTTTCCGCGTTTAGAGCATCATGCATATCTGCGGCATCGGCGCCCTTGAACGCCAGAAAGCGCGCTTGCCGATCGCCGTTCGGTGCGTTGAGAAGATCAAACTGCGGGAACGGGGCTGCCGCCAGAAACTGATTTTGGAGTGCGGCCACATGGTCCGATATTTTCTCCGTCGTCAGCCCCTCCGCCTGCAGCATCTGCTGCACGGCATTGAACCGGTATAGCCCTGAGGGATCAAATGTGCTGCCCAAAAACCGCCTGCCGTCGGGTGCATATCCAACCGATCCAGGCGGCAGCGCGAGGTCGTCAAATTCGGCATACCATCCGGTCGCGGCAGGGCGCGGCGCGAAGTCGGCGGGCGCATGCAGAAAGCAGACACCCTCCCCCGCCATTGCATATTTATATCCGCCAGCGAGATAGAATATCTTGTCGGCCACGGCGGATAGATCAGTCGGCACTGCCATAAAGCCGTGATAGCCATCGATCACCACCCAAGGGCCAGCAGGGTCGGCCAATGCAGCGAGCTGGCGGATGTCACCCATCAACGCGCCGCTGTTAAAAAGCACTTGGCTGGCGAAGATCAGATCGTAGCGGCCCTTCTCTGCCTCATTCGCGAGAGCATCAGGCGCGGCGGTCACAAGCTCTGCTTCGCCTGCCTCTACCCAGCGCGCCATCTGGCGGCGGAAGCTGTGAAATTCTCCGTCTGTGGCCAAAACCCGAACCGGGCGTTTCTCAATCGCCGAAAATATCCGCAGCAGGAAATCATGCGTATTGCTAGAAAAGCTAATAGTCGCTGGATCGGGCAGCGATAACTCGCGCGCAATATGGCCCTGCACCTCTGCCCATATCGGCCCCATCACTTTGCCCCATTTATGGTCGGCAAGCGCGGCAGCATCTTCCCATGCCCGCATATGCCCTTCATAGCTCGCATCGGGCCACAGATGGTGGCTATGCGCGGCGAAATGGAGGCGGTCTGGTGCTGCCGAAAGCGCGCGGGAGAAGAGATGCTTATAGCTCAAAGCTGCGTTCTCAATGACCAAAGCTCTGGAAAGGCGCGCTTGCCCAATGTGCTGTGCAAATAGGCCGCTCCTGCCGTGCCGCCCGTTCCCATTTTACCGCCGATAATCCGCTCTACCGTCAGCACATGCTTGTGCCGCCACGCCGCCATCGCATCATCCAGATCAACCAGTTTTTCGGCTAGCTGATATAGCTCCCAGTATTTTTCCGTATCGCGGTAGACGGTCAGGAATGCCGCCTCGACCTCCGCATGTGGCGCATATGGCTCGCTCCAATCCCGCTTCAACACGGCATCAGATAAATCAAAGCCTTTACGCGCCAAAGCCAGAATCGTTTCGTCCCAGATGCTCGGACTGTCCAGTGCCGCCCGCATCGCCGCCTGCGCCTCTGGCCGGTCATCCTGATATTTCAGGAAGCTTTTATCCTTGTGGCCCATCATATATTCAACCGTGCGAAACTGGTCCGACTGGAAACCGCTCGACGGTCCCAAAACGCCTCGAAAACGCGAATAATCAGACGGGGTCATTGTGGAGAGAATATCCCAGCTTAGCGTCATAACCGCTTGAATCCGGCTGACTCGTGCCAGCGCCTTATAGGCAGGCACAAGCGCATCGGATTGGATTTGCCGAACCGCGAGCCGCAATTCTTTTATCATCTGTTTCAGCCATAATTCCTTGGTCTGATGGATGATGATGAACAGCATTTCATCATCTTCGCCAGATTGCGGAAGCTGCGCAGAGAGCAGCGTATCAAGCGCCAGATAGCGCGCATATGTCATTTCGGTTTTATCAGTCATGGCATGTCCATAACGTGATTTGGTTTCATCTGCTACTACCTGTGTAACCGATGGCCAAAATCTTGCGAATAACCCGTAGCGAGCAGGGACCGCCCCTTGTGTTCCTGTTCGCACCTGTTTCAAACTGCTAAGGCTCGCCAATGCGTTATATTCCGTTTGCTATCCTGCCATTGCTCGCCGCTTGTCAGCAGCAACCATCGATAAGCAGCGAAGCAAAAGCTGCCACTAAAACTGCTGCCGGCCCGATAGTGATCGAACTTTATCAGTCACAGGGCTGTTCTTCATGCCCACCCGCTAACCGCGCGCTAAACAAGGTTGCAAACCGCGAAGGCATTATCGCACTCAATTTTTCGGTGACCTATTGGGATCGGCTCGGCTGGAAAGATACGTTCGGCGACAAGGCTTACACGAACCGGCAATATGCCTATGCCAAGGCTTTCCGCGAACATAACGTCTACACCCCGCAAGTCGTGCTCAATGGCCGAACGGCGATTGTTGGCAATGGCCCGGGCGAGCTTGAACGCACCATTCGGTCCATGCGCCCGATAGGGGGCGGACCTGCTATTTCGGCAAAGGCCGGAAAGGTCACCATCGGCGCAGGCAAAGGAAAGGCTGACGTCTGGATTATCCGTTATGATCCGCGAATACAGAATGTGGCTATCCGTGCAGGTGAAAATAACGGCAGGACATTGCCGCACCGGAATATTGTGCGGCAGCTTGTCAAAATGGGCCGCTGGAATGGAAGCGCAAAAACCTTCGCTGCGCCAGCGAAAGCCAGCAGCAAATATCGCAGCGTTGTTATTGTGCAGCGTAGCGGACACCGCGAGATAATGTCAGCGCGCAGATTCTAGCGCTCTGACTAAACAGCCGCGGCTAACAGCTGGCAGTCACTATCCATCGTGACAGACATGCCTGCTTGGGCCAAAAAACATGCTCCGGCTCCTAATTGCTGGCCGTCAATTTCGGCACAGCCCGTGATCGGCGTAATCCAGCGAGGAACGTCTTTCGGAATATCGGCCAAGCCTGCTTCATCGCTAGCCAGCCACAAACGGAAATGCGGGCCGCCGGCCAATTGCATATTGCCGGATGCCCTCCCCGAGGCAGGATGCACATAAGGCCGCGCGTCTGCGACTGCGACGCCTTCACCCAGATGCAATTCGCGCAGCTGCCCATTGTCGAGACGGCCATAATCGTAAAGCCGATAGGTGATATCGGCATTCTGCTGTACTTCGATCAACGTCACGCCCGCACCAATCGCGTGAACGGTTCCGGCTGGAATGTAGAAATAATCACCCGCCTGAACAGGTTTCCATTCCATCAGGCTTTCAATCTCTCCGGACAGTGAAGCGGCACGAAGCTGCTCCGGTGTCAGCGGCTCTTTCGTCCCCATGCCAAGCACCGCACCGGGCTGCGCATGAACAATATACCAGCATTCTTCTTTGCCGGATGTCAGCCCGCGCGCCTTTGCTTGGTGGTCATTCGGATGCACCTGCACCGATAACTTCTCGGACGTGAACAACCACTTCACCAGCAACGGAAGCGGCTCACCATCGGGAGCATCATACCAAATCTCGCCAACTTGTTTGCCGCGCATATCGCCAAAGGCCGCCGGAGTATCGCGGCGTCCCCATGGCTTTTCAACTATCTGCGTGGCGAGTTTCATGGCAAATGTAATAGCATGCAAATGCTACGGCGACGTAAACAGATTTTTCTTGCCCTGCTCCATCAAGGCTTTATGCGGGTTCACATAATAAAATCCTCCCCGGGCACCTGATAAAACGGAGCCTATACATGACCCAATATATCAACCGCGCTGGCCTTCAGGTCGCGGAAAATCTTGCCCAATTTGCCGAGGTTAAGGCGCTTGCCGGCACTGGCATAAGCGCCGATCAGTTTTGGAATGGCCTCGCTAACCTGCTTGACCGTTTCGTTCCGGAAAACCGCGCATTGCTTGCCAAACGCGACGATTTGCAAACCCAAATAGACGAATGGCACAAAGCCAATCCCGGGCCGATTTCAGATATGCAGGAATACCGCAATTTCCTGCATGATATCGGTTATTTGGTCGATGAGCCTGCAGCCTTTGAAATCACCACCGAAAATGTAGACCCTGAAATAGCGACTATGGCGGGGCCGCAACTAGTGGTGCCGTCGCTGAATGACCGTTTTGTGCTCAATGCCGCCAATGCACGTTGGGGCAGCCTGTACGACGCCTTTTACGGCACTGATGCGCTTGATGCGCCGCCCGCAAAACCCGGCGGCTATGACCCTGTACGCGGTGCGGCGGTGATTGCCAAAGCCAAGACGCTGCTGGACGAGATATTGCCGCTTGCAGGAAAAAAATGGGCGGAACTTTCCGACGTCAATGCAAACGGCATCCCGCTTGCCGACCCGTCGCAATATGTGGGGCATAGCGATAAAGGCTGTCTGTTCCGCCATAATGGCCTGCATATCGAAGTTGCTTTCGACGCCGATCATCCAATCGGAAAAGACGACCCTGCCAATATTTCCGATGTCTTGATGGAAGCTGCGCTGACCACCATTATCGATATGGAAGACAGCGTTGCGGCGGTGGATGCCGAGGATAAAGTGTTGGCCTATACCAACTGGCTAGGCCTGATGCGCGGTGATCTGGATGCGAGTTTTGACAAAGGCGGAAAGACGGTATCGCGCAAGGCCAACTCTGATCGTGATTATCTGGATCCGGAAGGTGGTGCCTACACCCTACCCGGACGTAGCCTGATGTTCGTCCGCAATGTCGGGCATCTAATGACCAATCCGGCGGTGCTGCTACCCGATGGCAGCGAGGCGCCGGAAGGTATACTCGACGCGCTGTTCACCTCACTTTGCGCGATGCATGATTTGAAAAGTCTTGGCGAGCTGAACAATAGCCGTACGGGTTCGATCTATATTGTGAAACCCAAAATGCACGGCCCCGAAGAATGCGCTCTCACGAATGATCTATTTGATGCGGTGGAAGATATTCTGGGCCTCACGCGCCACACGATCAAAGTCGGCGTGATGGATGAAGAACGCCGCACCAGCGCCAACCTTGCCGCGTGCATCCATGCCGTGAAAGACCGGATTGTCTTCATCAATACTGGCTTTCTCGACCGCACCGGCGACGAAATGCACACCGCGATGCAGGCCGGGCCGATGATCCGCAAAGGTGATATGAAGACATCCAGCTGGATCACCGCTTATGAAGCGCGCAATGTGCAGATCGGCCTTGCTTGCGGACTTTCCGGCAAGGCGCAAATCGGCAAAGGCATGTGGGCCGCGCCCGACATGATGGCCGATATGATGGAGCAGAAAATCGGCCATCCCAAAAGCGGCGCGAATACCGCATGGGTACCCTCGCCCACCGCCGCGACTTTGCACGCGATCCACTATCATCAATTTGATGTCTTCGCGCGGCAGGCGGAAATGGCTGACGAGCAAACGCCGGGCCTCGATCCGCTGCTCACCATTCCCGCAGCGCCCACGGGCCATAACTGGTCCGCCGAAGAGGTCGCTGAAGAACTTGAAAATAACGCGCAAGGCATCTTGGGCTATGTGGTGCGCTGGATTGATCAGGGCATTGGCTGTTCCAAGGTTCCCGACATCCATGACGTTGGCCTGATGGAAGATCGCGCCACGCTAAGGATTAGCTCTCAGCATATCGCAAACTGGCTGCATCACGGCGTCTGCACCGAGACCCAAGTCGACGCCGCCTTGGCCAAAATGGCCACGAAAGTTGACGAGCAAAATGCTGGCGATCCGTTATACGAAAAGCTTGAAGGCAACTGCATCGCCCTGAAAGCTGCGCGCGCTTTAGTCTTTGAAGGGCTAGAGCAACCAAGCGGCTATACCGAACCGTTACTGCATAAATTCAGGCTGGAAAAGAAGGCCAGCTAGCCGTCAGCGCTGGAGGAAGACTCAACGCTGGAGGAAGACAAGGCCAGTGCGCGCATCATCTTCTCCATCGTTGCCGCTAAACACGGTTGCAGCCGCGGCAAAGGCCGATGGATGGCCTTTGTCAGCAGCAATCACCCGCGCATATCCCGTCTTGGCCCGCAGCATATTGCCCGACAAATGATCGATACGCGCTTCCATATAAGCTTGGGGTGCGCGGGTGAATTTGGGCTGGAAATTCAGGCGATACCCCAAATCGGGTAGCGCCGCTTCCTGCCGGACCAATATCTGGGCGCTTTCCGGCCATGTCGACCCATGATCAACCCAGTTGCCCAGCCGCGCCCATAGATAACCGCCAAGGGTGGGCTGTAATGTCGATTGCACAAGGGCAGAATGGGCGCGGTCATGAAAGGCGCGTGTTCCCGCCATTTCAGGATCCATCGGATTTTGCACATCCACCTCTTTCGACCTGACCAGGTAGAGCGCCTTCTGCCCCGGCTTGCTGAGGAAAATATCGACCTCTCCGCCCCAGATATCGAAATAGACCCAATCGGCATATTCGGCGGACCAGACGCGCCCGAAACTGTGCCCGCCGCCTTTAAACGTGCTGGTAAAGCTGACCAGTTCCGCCCGGTCAAAATGATGCGATAGCAATATGGCCGCCACCCCGTTCATCCCGCCGCAATAGCCCAATCCCGAAAGCGTAACCGTCGATTCCACTTGCGCATGCGGTGCCTGTAACTGGCTGACCAGCATATGGCGCAGCTGCAAAAGATGCGCCGCCATAATTTCCGCGTCGCCCGCACCAGCAGGTATTTTCTGACGATTATAGAGACCGGCAATCAGGCTCTGTTCCAGCTTAAGCGCGGTCAACCGTTTGGCGATCTTTACCGGTCCGCTATCATTCTGGTCCGCCTCATTCAGCAAAGGGCCGGCAAGCTGGAGCGACACATAACGCGTAACTTTCGCTGGCAGCGGCCAGACGAATAGCTGCATGAATATCAGCGTGATTGCACCCAACCATAGGGCAATGCGAAGCCAGCGGCCGCGTTTTGTCCTATGCCCGCCCCTGTAGTCGTCGCTCGCCACTGGCGTCGCCATTTCAGTATCTAATTTGCCCGCCTGCGCATTCATAATCCGCAACCTTTCAAACAAGGGCAGCGATACATCGCCGCCTATCGGGAAAGGTTGATTTACCACAACACACAAAGCGCGACAAATTTGCTGTTTTTTATTAATTGCTTACGTTAACCATAAGTTGCAGCGGCACAGCCACGTTGCAGGCACAAGCAGTCAACCATCTGATGCAACGATAGAAGTTGGATTGCCAAAAATGCGCGCATCATGCACTATTCGCCGCATGATCGAACGGATTGCATGGGGAGTATTGGCGCTGGTGCATATGATGCCGGCCATTTCCTTTTTCCGGCCCACCATGCTGAACACACTATACGGGCTTGAGCCGAGCAATCCGCTCTATCTCCTGATGCATCACCGTGCCGCATTGTTTCTGGTGATATTCGTGATCTGCATCTGGTGCGCGATCAGCTCCACGCCGCGGCAATTGGGCGTCGTCGCAGTCGCAATCAGCATGCTGAGCTTTCTCTTCCTCTATTTCAGCAATGGCTCACCAGAGGCGCTACGCACCATTGCAATTGCCGACATGGTCGGAATTCCCGCGCTACTTTTCGTGGGCTGGAAAGCTTTTTCGGCCTAGCCGCGCACATTATCGCCAGACGCTATTTTCCGCCTTCTTTCTTAAGCTGCGCCGCTTTCCAATCCATCGCATTGCGCACGCGCCACTCCACCGAAGGATGCGTGTAGAACAACATTTCCTGTAATGCAGACGGGCGCGGATATCGATATTCGGCTGTCTTCACGAGCGCGCCTGCCAACGCATCGGGCAAATTGACCGTGCGCAGCGAATAATTATCAGACTCGCGCTCTCCCATCCGGGTGATGCCATTGGTTATCGGCAGAGCGAGCTGCAGCAACAGGGTCACTACAAATAGCAATATGGGAAGCCCAGTCGGATCAGATATCGCGGCCGAACTGCCAAACTTACGCGCGAACCAGGGGAAAATCCGGTCGGCCAGAAAGAAGACCGCCATCGAAAGCAACGCCAGCACGCCCACCATGCGCCAGATATGACCCAGCACATAATGGCCAATCTCATGCCCCGTCACCGCCTTCACTTCATCCAGCGATGCTTCTTTTAACGCAACATCCGAAATCGCTATCCGCGCAGAACCAAATACGCCCGACACATTGGCGGTAAAATTGTTGGACTGACGCGAGCCATCAAACATGAAGATGCGGTCATGCGGGATATCGGCCTCATCTGCCATCGCTTCCATCGCGGTGCGCACTTCGCCTTTTGGAACCGGCTTATATTCATTGAATAGCGGCTCAATCAGGATAGGCGATATGAGCAGCATGAAGGTGACGGCAAGCGCCGCAAGGCCGCCCGACCATATCCACCAGCGCTTCCCCGCCTTGCGGATAAGCGCATAAACGCCCAGGAAGAACAGCCCAAGGGCCAACGCCGAGATCACTATCCCTATCGCGCTTTGCGATAGATAATCGGCCAGCGGCTGGCTGGTACGATCATAGCCTGCCTCGCGCCACCATCCGGTATAGATCGACCATGGCAAAAGCAGGATCGACGATAAAAAGGCAAAAGCCGCACTGACGGCAAATGTCTTGAGCGCCCAACCGCGCTTCTCAAGTCTCGCCCAAATCTTATCGAGAATACCCCAGCGGACAATAATCCATGTGACCAGCGCGGAGACGACAAGACCCCATAGCAGCAACCAATGGCTCCCTGTGGTATAATCCGCCGCCTTCGCCAGCGCCTCTGGCCCCAAGCCATCAATATACCGCGCGGTCTCCGCCGCCGGATCAAATGTCGCCGCAAATATCATAGCTCACTGCCTCCCGTTGCTGTGTTGCGCGAACAATACGGCAGGCGGCGGGTGTGTCAATGGCTGTGAGGCTTTATCCCTCCGCCTCGATAAACCGTTCCGCATCCAGCGCGGCCATGCAGCCTGTACCCGCGCTCGTCACCGCTTGGCGATAGATATGGTCCATCACATCGCCGCTGGCAAATACGCCCGGCACGCTGGTTTCGGTGGCCCCGCCTTCCAGCCCTGATTTCACTTTTAGGTAGCCGCCATTCATATCGAGATGGCCTTTAAAGATATCCGTATTGGGCTTGTGGCCAATCGCGATAAACACGCCGTGCAGTTCGATATCCTGCGTCGCGCCCGGTGTCTCATGCGCCTTTGATCCCTTGATGCGCATGCCCGTTACGCCCATCACATCGCCTAGCACTTCGTCAAGCTCATGGTTCCACATGATCGTGACCTTGCCCTCTTTCTCTTTTTCGAAAAGACGGTCCTGCAAGATTTTTTCACTGCGCAGGCTATCTCGGCGATGAACCAGCGTTACGTGGCTCGCGATATTCGATAGATACAGCGCTTCTTCCACCGCCGTATTGCCGCCGCCAATCACGGCCACTGGTTTGTCCTTATAGAAAAATCCGTCGCATGTGGCACAGGCAGAAACGCCCTTGCCCATATATTTGGTTTCGGATTCCAGCCCCAGATATTGCGCGCTGGCGCCTGTTGCTATGATCACGGCATCAGCGGTGTAATCCCCTGCCCCGCCGGTTAGCGTGAAGGGGCGCTTTGAAAAATCCACTTTCTCGATATGGTCATTCACCATTTCCGTGCCGAAGCGTTCGGCATGCTTTCTCATCCGGTCCATCAGGTCGGGGCCGAGCACGCCTTCATTGTCACCCGGCCAATTGTCGACATCGGTGGTGGTCATCAATTGCCCGCCAACCTCTACGCCAGAAATAATCATCGGCTTCAGGTTCGCGCGCGCGGCATAAACGGCGGCGCTGTAGCCGGCGGGGCCGGAACCGATGATGATAACGGGGGCGTGACGATCGTTGGGCATAGTGAGTTGTCTTTCAGTGAAATCGAATCTGTTGCCAGCGACATAAGGATTGGTTGTGCTGAGTCCAAGGGCAAAGAAGAGGATTCACACGGAGACGCAGAGACGCGGAGGAGGTCGCCCCAAAATGTGCGCGTAGCGCCATCCAAAACAGGTTTTCGAAGTTTGATCTTTGGTGAGATGAAAGATCGCCTTTCGGGCAAACACAGCCTCCTCCGCGCCTCTGCGTCTCCGCGTGGATTCCTTCTTACCCAAAAAGACACTTGGCAGGCGCGCCATCGCTGCCTATCAAGCGCCGGAAACAGGATAAGGAAGCCGAAATGCCAAAAATCAATGTCATCACCCGCGAAGGCGAAAGCAGCGAAGTCGAAGCCGAAAACGGCCTAACGCTAATGGAAGTGATCCGCGATGGCGGTTTTGATGAATTGCTGGCGCTTTGCGGCGGCTGCTGTTCCTGCGCGACCTGTCATGTGCATGTTGACGCGGCCTTCAAAGGCAAGGTTGGCGAAATGGGTGAAGACGAAGATGATCTGCTTGAAAGCAGCGACCACCGCGACGAAAATTCGCGCCTGTCCTGCCAGATCGAGGTTAGCGACGCGATTGAAGGCCTGACTGTTACGATTGCTCAGGAAGACTAGGCAGCCATCAAAACAAACGTCATCCTGAACTTGTTTCAGGATAACCTTCGAAATCAAGCGCAATGCGGAGCCATGTTGTCCTGAAACAAGTTCAGGATGACGGCTTTTCTGTACCCGTGTAAACCTTCACTACCCTCGCAAAGATTTGCTCAGCGGCTCGGCTATCACCGGATAGCCGTGATCGCCCGGTATGCTGAGATATTTTCCGTCCGGCCGGTCGTCAATATAGGTCAGCACCGTACGCACAGGAAAATCGGCCGCATGCGTGCAGGCGTCATCGAAACTGCCAAATTGCGCCAGCCGTTCTAGATTACGGCGCGTGGGGAAGATGATCATTACCTTCCCGTCTTCCGCCAGCGATAGCGTTTCTTCCGCGCTTGCCCAAAATAACTTCTTATTCTCGGTCGCATCGACCACTGCGTTCAATTCTGTGTCGCCGGCATCAATCAAATAGAAACGTGTGTCAAAAATCCGCGGTGTCCGTTCAAACGCCGGCGGCCGCCAGCGTGCCCATGGCACCAGCTTTACGATATCCGGCGTCCAGTCAAACTCACCACAAATATCCGCCAGCGTCGCACCGCCATGCAATGCCGCCCTCGCAGCCTCGCAATCCGCAGGATCATCAACACCGGTTAGCCCGAGCGCAAGACCTGCTTCCTCTATCGTCTCGCGGATCACCGCCAGCCGCGCCGCCACCTCGTCACGGTCCAGCCCCAACGTCACGTCATCACCGAGCGCCTCTGCATAGGTAAAATCTTCCGGATCGACCTTCCCGCCGGGAAACACAGCTGCACCCCCGGCAAAGGCCATCGACTTCACCCGCTCCATCATCAAAATTTTGGGCGCGCCACCAGCCGGATCGCGGTGCATAATCACCATGGTTGCGGCAGGCTTGGTTTCGGGTTCGATATATCCGTCGTCGGTCTGATCACTCATATCCGACATCAAGCATGGAATAGCATGTTTGGCCAGTAGGCTTTTCGCACAGATTTGCATTCAATGGCGGTTCATGGCAGCTTTGCTACTTGGGAAGCTACGAAATATCAGGGGCAGATAAATGGGCATAGTTGAATTATTGGGAATGGCGGCCAGCGTCAGCCTGCTTTCGGGCTGGCGGCTCTATCTCACCGTCTTTGCAACCGGCCTCGCCATGCAGTCGGGCTATGTCGACCTGCCGGAAAATTTGGCGGTACTGGATGCGCTCGGCAGCTGGTGGGTGATTGCCATTGCGGGCGTCGGCGCAGTCGCCGAATTTTTCGCCGACAAAGTCGCTTGGCTCGACAGCATTTGGGACGGGCTGCACACGCTGATCCGCCCGCTCGGCGGCGCGCTGCTAGCGCTCGCCGTCGTCGATAGCGGCGACCCAACATGGCAGGTTATCGCCTTCCTGCTTGGTGGCGGCGCGGCCTTTGCAGGGCATGCGACAAAAGCCACCGCAAGGGCGGCGGTCAATACCTCGCCCGAACCCGTGAGCAATGTCGTGGTTTCGACGGGCGAAGACGTTGTGACAGGTGGTTTGCTGCTCTTGGTATTTGCTAACCCAGTGGTTGCTGCGATTGTGGCGGTTGTACTGCTGGTGCTTGCGATATGGGTGATGTGGTGGGGTTACCGGAAGTTCCGGACGTGGTTTCCGAAGGCAGAAGCTAATAGGCGGGAAGCGTAAATTCCCAGCTATTTAGACGTGTAGACTATAGCAGTATGCTAAGCGATATGGCCGATATTGTTCATTTGTTTGCGCATTTACTCCGGGCCGCCTCGTCTTTGGCCATACGGATGCATTTTGCTTCTTCTCTCGATTGTGCGCTAGAGGCCGCAGCCTGCTGATTCATCTTGGAAATCGCGCTTGCCATTGTTCCAGCTCGGTAATATCGGTCGAGATCGATAACTGCATCAGCAATGGTATAATCAGCGTAAGGTTTCCAGCGCATGACCCGAATTTCTGCGAGCAGCTTGTTCCGTTCGCCTTGCATCATCTGCCCCAGCGCAGGTGCGGTTTGTTTGTAATAGTAGGATTCGTTGAAGCGATCCTGCGTTGCTCCGGTAAAGGTGGCTAGCGCGGTGAGGATGGTTTTAACACCTGCCGGATCAATCAACGTTGCTGCCGTTTCGAGTGCAGTCCGACTCGTGCCAACATAGAAATCAGAATTGCTGCGCCCAGCCATCAAGTTTCCTTCATAGGCAAAGTAGTTGTGATTGATGACAAGTAATAACTCCGAAATCATGGCGTTGCGGTATGCCGCACAGCTTGCATTGGTTGGCTGCGTTGCGCATTCTTGCATCCAGTCCAGCCAACTACCGTTAATGTAACCTGCTGCATGACAATTTTTATCACTAGGCTTTGGTTTGCAGGATACGTTCGTGTATTTACTTCCCACGGATCGAATGTCATTCGTGTCAAAAGTTGCTTTCGGCATGGATGCAGTGCCATGGCCTGTAAGGGCCGCACAGCCTGACAGCATGGTTGCTGCGAAAAGCACCGCGAAAAGACTGAATTTCATTTTTTGCCCCCCAATTTCTAATATCGATCAGTCCTATTTGTATTTAATGCTAACTGTCCGTGATCCCCATCACACACCTTATAATTTCCACATCTTGCATTTCGAACAAAACACGAACATAAGCTTCATGCATGACTGACCCCCAGAACATATGGACTCTGCGCGATAGGCGCGGCAGAAGCGCTGGCAT
>CAKZNA010000225.1 GCA_937129355.1 uncultured Sphingomonadales bacterium
GTTCGCTTCAGGCACCGCTTCGTCAGATTGCCGAAAATGCCGGCCATGACGGCGGCGTTGTGGCTGGCAAGCTGATCGACGGTAACGACGAAAACCTGGGCTTCAATGCGCAGACAGACGTCTATGAAGACCTTGTCAAAGCTGGCGTTATCGATCCAACCAAAGTTGTTCGTGCGGCTCTGCAGGATGCAGCATCTGTTGCTGGCCTGTTGATCACCACCGAAGCAGCTGTGGCTGAACTTCCCGAAGACAAAGCCGGCGGCGGCGCGCCTGCAATGCCTGACATGGGCGGCATGGGCGGTATGGGCGGCGGCATGGGCTTCTAAGCCCCACGCAACCAACCGTCCGTATTACGGAAAAAGAAAGGCTGGAGGGGAAACCTTCCGGCCTTTTCTTTTGGCCTAGTCACGCTAGAACGGTGGTTGGAAGGGATAGGCATGTTTGACAGGCGGAAGTTTCTGGGCGGTGCGGCTATTTTGGGTGGCGGCTTGCTTTCTGGGTGCGATATTTCGTTTGGGTCTGGAAATGGCATGGCGAAAGATCAGAAAATATACCGGCTACCCGACGAAAGCGCGCCGCATTTGCGGACATTTATGCAATGGCCGTCAAATCCTGTCGTTTACCCCGAGGCTGATGATCTGGATGCGATGCAGGATGCGATTGCCTCGATTGCGCGCGCCGTTGCCAGATACGAACCCGTTATCATGTTGGGCGCGAAAGAACATGCCGCGCGGATTGCGCAATTGACGAACAGCGCTGTGGAGCATTGGGACATTCCCACAGATGATCTGTGGTGCCGCGATTCCGGGCCATTATTTGTCCAAGGCCAAAATGGCCAGCAGACGATCATGAATTTCAAGTTTAATGGCTGGGGCAATGGCCAGCCGCATCAAAATGACCGGTTGATTGCTGGGGCAGTGGCGCAGCGGCTTAAAATGCCAATTGTCGATAGCCGGCTGGTTGGCGAACCAGGTGGTTTGGAATTCGACGGCGAAAGCACAATCATCGCGCATGAAAGCAGCTGGGTGAATAAAAACCGTAACCGTGTTGGCCGTGATGAAATTACCCGGCGCATGTGCGCCGCAGTGGGCGCAAAAGAGGTAATCTGGGCGCCCGGTGTGAAGGGTGAGGATATCACCGACTATCATATCGATTCATTGCTGCGCTTTGTGAAGCCCGGCGTGGTTCTTATCCAACTGCCCCAAAAAACAGTTTCTGCCGATCCATTTTTTGATGCGGCCTATGAAACCTATGACATCCTTAAAAATGCGCGCGATGCGGAGGGACGGAAATTCGAGATTGTGGTGGTCGAAGAGCCCGCTGATATCCGTTCAGAGCAAGAGGATTTCGTTGCCAGCTATGTGAATTATTATGTCTGTAACGGCGCGGTTATCGCTGCAGAATTTGGCGATGACAAGGCGGATGAGGCAGCGCGCAAGGCGCTGACAGAGCTATATCCGGACCGCGAGATTGTGATGCTGAATGTCGATCCGATTGGTGAAGCAGGCGGCGGCATCCATTGTGCCACACAGCAACAGCCGAAAAACCTGATTTAGATGGATAGAAGCAGAGGAGCCAGCCTATGAAACTATCGAAGCGTAAGGTCATATGGGGCCTGTTATTTATCCTCTTGATCCTAGCCGCGATCGCCTATGCTGCCCGCGTTCCAATCGGGAAAGCGCTGTTTGAACGCGCGCTTAATTCCGCGATAGATAGCAATCCGATAGCAGACCTGCCCGATGGCCTGCATGTCGGCATTTGCGGGTCAGGTTCCCCTATGCCCGATCCGACGCGTGCCGGACCCTGCACGATGATCCGCGCCGGGAAACAGACTTTCATCGTTGATATTGGCGGCGGTGCAGCGCGACGGCTTGGCGAAATGCGCGTGCAAACCGGAGGAATCAGGGCCATATTCCTGACCCATTTCCATAGCGACCATATCGATGGACTTGGCGAGTTGATGTTGATGCGTTGGACAGGCGGTAACGCGGCGCCGATCCCGGTCTATGGCGGTGAGGGTGTTGAAACGGTCGTCGAGGGTTTTAACGCGGCTTATGCGCATGATGAAGAATACCGCGTTGCGCATCATGGCGCGGATATCATGATGCCATCGGGGCGCGGCGGTACTGCGATGCCGATAAACTTCGCGGAAGGAATAGCTAGCGGGGTGGTATACAACAAAGACGGCGTTGTCGTGACGGCCTTTCGCGTGCCGCATGATCCGGTTTCACCTGCATTAGGTTACCGGTTTGAATATGGCGGTAGATCAGTTGTTATCAGCGGTGATACATCTAAATCCGATGCCGTGGCAAAGGCGTGCAATGGCTGCGATATCCTTGTGCATGAGGCGCTGAACAAAGAAATGGTCGGTGTCATGCAAGCGGCGTTCGAGGAGCGCGGCAACAAACAGCTGGCGAAAATCATGTCTGATATTCCCGGCTATCACACCAGCCCGGTTGAAGCGGCGCAGGTCGCCAAGCAGGGCAAAGCGAAGATGCTGGTGCTGACACATATTGTGCCGCAGCTACCGACGCCCTTACTCAAGCCTTATTTTTTGGACGGGGTCAGCGATGCTTACGGCGGAACCGTGAAAATAGCGAAGGACGGCGAGATTTACCAAATTCCAGCGAAGGACGGGGCGCAGTAGGTTCGGTCACCAGCTTGCGATTTCGTTCGAGGAATATTGCGGTGACGATGCCGGCGATTGCGCCGAACAGGTGCGATTCAAAGGAAACAAAGCTGTTGGTTGGCAACACGCCAAATACCATGCTGCCATAGAAGAAGACAACGGCTAGCGCGATCACGATGCTGCGGAAGCTGCGCTCTATCCATCCGAGTGCGATGATCAGGCTCCACAGTCCGAATATCCAGCCGCTCGCGCCAATATGCAGCGCGTCTCGCCCGAAGAGCCATACAAGAATGCCGGTGAGGGTAATGATAAGGAAACTGGCGATCAGAAAATAACGGCGCCCGTTGAGGAGGCACAGAAAGCTGAACACCACGATGGCGAGCAGATTGTTGAACAGATGTGTCAGATCGCCATGCAGCCATGGCGCGGTGAAGATGGTGTAGATGCTATCTATCTCGCGCGGCTCGATGCCATAACTGTTGAGATATCCACCCGAGAAGAGATTCAAGATGTGAATCCCAACCATAATTCCGCACAGGATAGCGATAGTTGCAAGGCGCTGAGTGAGGTTTGGAATTTTCATCTGTCAATCAGTCTAGCAGTCAGCCCAGCACGCCGCAATCCTGAGCCACTGCTATAGCTGCGTAATTTCTTTTCGAATTTCCGCTTGCCTCTGCATCTTTCCTATGGCTTAACGCTGTTCATGCAAAAGAAAGCAGCCCTATCGCTACTTCTACGACTTACGCGCCCTTAGGCGCGCGCATTGCTGCGGATATGTCCGCACTACCCGCCTAAGGGTTTCCAAAATCACCAAACACCTCCAATAGAGACGCAAGACCTTTGCGCGTAGAATAAGCGAACCGATATAATGACCATGCTTTCCGACCCTTCCCGAAAATATACGGCATTTCCGCAGGTTGATCTGCCAGACCGTAGTTGGCCAACCCGAACCATTGATGCGCCGCCGCGCTGGCTTTCAACCGATCTGCGCGATGGCAATCAGGCGCTGATCGATCCGATGGGCCATGAGAAGAAGCAGCGCTTTTTCGAGCTGCTTTGTGAAGTTGGCGTGAAGGAAATTGAAGTCGGCTTCCCCAGCGCCAGCGCAACCGATTTTGATTTTGTGCGGAGCCTTGTGGATGGCGCGCGCATTCCTGATAATGTTGTCATTCAGGGGCTGACCCAATCGCGCCGTGACCTGATCGAACGGACTTTCGAGAGCATGGCAGGGGCAAAAACCGCCATCGTGCATCTGTATAATGCGGTCAGCCCCGCATGGCGCGACATCGTGTTTAAGCTCGACAAGCCGGGCGTGAAGGCAATCGCGATTGAGGGCG